>DATNKA010000303.1:0-8377 GCA_035603655.1 Candidatus Acidiferrales bacterium
CACGCCATTCTCCAGCTGCTGCTGGTCATGCCAGTGCGTGTGATAGATAAACGTACCCGCACGCGGCGGCGCCATGTGCGCAACGAACGAGGTTCCGGGAGCGATCGCGGGAGTTGTCTGCTGGGCCGAGCCCGTCCACCCCGCCACCCCGTCATAGAAGCTTTCCAGTTCAATACCGTGCCAGTGTATGGCAGTCGTGCTGCTCGTCAGGTTTTTAACTTCGATTTCAGTTTCTTCCCCGCGCGTGAGCAAGATCGGTGGCCCTAATAGTCTTGGCGACTTTGTCTTATCAGACTCCGACGGCGCCTGCGGATCGTTCACCTGAAGCTGGTACAGCGGAACCTTATCCGCATTCTCAGAAATCACAAGTTGCAACTTGCGCGGAGCCTTTGTGACGACCGGAACGGCCGCAGGGATTGATCCGGGAAGCACGGTAATCCCGATCACCAACCCGCCCATGCCGCCGCTGTGATCATGTTCTGAGTAAGCAGCTGGTTGCGCTTCTTTGGGATGAAGCGCCGCGGGCGCGGACATGTGCATCATCATATGGCAGTGGAACAACCAGTTCCCCGCGCGCTCCGGCGTCCATGTCATTTCGAACACGTGGCCGGGGTCGATGAACTCGGTGACTCCCTTGGGTTGCTGCTGCTCGGAGTAGCGCTCGTAGTGTTCTCCGTCTCCCACGGCATTGACCCTGAAATAGAAACCGTGAAGATGCATGGCGTGCGGATCGTCGGAGGCATTAATCACACGCCAGTGAGTAGCTTCTCCCATTTTGTAGGTCAAATGCTCGGTGTAGGGCCAGGACTTGCCGTTGATCGAGGGAATCAGTTCGAACCCCGATGGGTCGACTTTCAGCCAAACACTTAGAACGAAGATGCGATCTTGCTCCGGCACGCCCGGAGCGTCGACGATGAACGCACCGGAAAGGAGGGTTTCTGCTGCCCGCCGGCCCTTGAGTGATTTGTCGGATGTAGTGCCCCAGTACGGATAGGCTCCCGGTTCGCCGGCGGGAAATTCGAGTTCGCGCGTCTCTCCCGGCTCCAAGCGCGCAGTGTCGTTCGGATCGCCGGGATGAGCGTGCAACCCGTGGATCTTGACCGCCAAGGGAAGTGTGTTGTGAATCGTGACGCGGATTTGTGTTCCTTGCGGGACTCGGATGAGCGGACCCGAACTCTGCGGAGGCCGTCCTTTCTCCCCGAAGGCGTAGGCATCTCGATATTGACCCGTTTCATCTTCCGGGTACCAGCGGCCCTGACTTATTTCGAGCTCCAGATTCAACACCCCGTTCTTGAGCTGTCCGGCAGGCGTGCGGTTGTCATTCGCCATCACCAGCGGCAATGAGGGATTTTCGGCATCGACCTCCAAAGCCGCCAGAAACAGAAGGAGCAACACGATTCCGAGGCGACCGAGATGCCGCATAAGATGTCTCCTTGCCGGGTCCGGAGAGAAACTGAGCGGTCACAACCAGTGCTTACGTATCGGCGAACTGTGGGCACGATTCTCCCATGGAACCTTTCGCGCGTTCTACGTCGTTGCCTTGGCACAAAAGCGGCAGCTCGCCTCATAGTGAGGTAAGATTCATACCAATTCAAGTGGCCTAAAAGACCCCTCCGAGGGATCGTTGCCACTCATATCGGGAAAGCACATGCGCCTACGCCGCCGACCGATGCTGCTCTGCGATGCTCAACGTTGCGCCGAACTGATCGCTTCTAATCCCCTCGAAAGCAACCGCTACGGCGAGCTCGCGGAGCAATTACCGTTAGCCTGGGAACAATGTCTTCGCAGCGGCTCGCTCATCACGGTGGTTCTCGAAGACATGGAGTCTGGCAAGCCTTCACTGCAGGGATTCGGAGTGAGCGTGTTTGTGACCGACGAATTCACCTATTCCTGCAAAATGCCCTCTATGCGGTGGATCGGTCCAGAGCTTGTTCGATGTTTAGTGCGCCGCGAGTCTGCTGTTCTGGGTCCCGAGGAAATCCGCGATGCCAATTCGAACGACGGTCTTAACCTTGCGTCCTGGGCTGCTATTCTTTGTCCACAAAACGAGTCTGACCGGACTCAAGTGCAAGTCGAACTCATGACCGCCTTCATGCAAGAACACTCCGGCTTTAAACTGAAAGAGATCATTGCCCAGCAAAACGAACGCATCATGATGGAAGTCGTTTCCAACAGCGGCGGTTTCTTTTGGGACTGTTCCCAGCAACGATATGTGGAGGCGCATAATTTTGATGTTGAAGAAGTGCTACAACATCCGTTCATTCTGGGCGCAACTCTGGAGACAGCAAGACAGCATCTCTCGTGGACTACGACGCTGTTCCAATACAGCCCTCCTCGCATGTACCCGAAACCAGCGGAACAGAAGCTGCTGCGCGCCGCCATCAAAGGTTTAAAGGACGAAGAATTGAGTTGCGAACTTGGCGTGTCGCTTTCTTTCATCAAGAAAACGTGGTCTTCAATTTACATCCGCGCAGCTGAGAAACTGCCGGAGCTGGGTCTCGAGATCGCCGCTGGCTCAATCTCTCAACGCGGGAAGGAAAAAAAACAACGCGTCCTCTCTTATCTCCGTGAGCACCCCGAGGAATTGCGGCCCATTTCCTCATCCAAATTGCGCTTGTAGAGTTCCCTACCGCCATCGCGGCGCTACATTAAGAATTGGATTCATCTCCCAACTCATCATTCGCAAGGTCCCACTTCTAAATGAGCACCAGATCCCCAACTCTTCATGCCCATCATCTTTGGTTCCTACCGCTCACTTAACTTTTTTCTCGCGCTGGACCTCGCGGTCAGGAAAGTGGACGACCATTCCGACTACTCTGCCTGCCGATCTCTGACGAATGTGATACGAGTCGGGTCACACGGGACGAAGAAGGGGGCTTCGTTTACAAATTGCGTGGAGCCCAACTACCACAAGCGCGGGCGGTGATTCTCACCGCCCCAGGAGAAGAGGGTCAAGTCGACGACGGCAGCGGGCCGATGTTGCGCGAACCGAAAAGCGGCAAGTATCGATGCACCCGTTTGTTCGTGCTCACGCTGGGCTACCGTCGCAAAGCGGTACGGTTACTGGTTTTCCGCTCCAGCACGCACATCTGGGCCGAGCTCCACGAGAAGGCATTTCGTCGATTAGGCGGTGTTCCGCGCATCCTGGTGTTGGACAATCTCCGCGAAGGCGTACTCCAACAAGGCAAGATGAGCCGTGATCTCTTTTTCCAGCTCCTCTTCCACCCGAGCGTTATGGAAAAGACTCCACCACTTCGAAAGAAGCCGTCTGAGATAGATCATGGCTGGAAGTCCTCAAGCAGAAGCCGCTCGACAAGGCCTGCCATCTTGCGCCAACGCAGTGTTTCCTGGTTGAGAGCCCTTCTCCTGCTTTCGCGATCGAATAATACGTGGCTTCTCGGTCGAGTCGACGTCGCCCGCGGCGGGCCATCGGGCATTCTCACCGAGTCACACTCGTTTTTGGTGGTATCCTTCCGCCACGCGGTTTTCCTGGGCCGCGGGATGACTTCCTTCCCGCCCCTCCCGACGTATGCAGAGCGAGGTGGCTCAGATGCGCATATTCTCGTTGAGATGTCTGCTTTTGGCTATGCCGATGGCCAGCGCGCTCGCGCAGACGCCGGCGCTGCAAATGAATGTTGTTTACGTGTGCACGGACGGACAAAGCTTCAAAGTCTTTTCGTGCGACAACACCACCGGCGCCTGCGATTATCAGAACTACAAGAAGGGGCAGGCATACCAGCGAGGCGAAGCGCTCCGCGTACAACTGGCTGCTTTGCTCCCGGCAAAATGCCACGCGCAAACGCCAGCCGAAGCGCAGGCCGACCCTCACCGCGGCGAGATTGCACCTGCGCCTTCTCCGTTTCAGGCACGCCCGAATGCCGGCAGCAACCGCTCGGCATCCGCAGCTGCGGTGGATTCGCAGCCCGGGCCCGGCGGATTCAAGGTCGGCGATACCGTGCGCGTCTTGAGCGACGGCTGGCAGGAAGCCAAGATCATCCAGGTGCACGGCCGTTCTTACGTGGTCCATCTGCCGAATGGGATTGACGTTTCAAAACTCTGGCCAATGGAGGTGCGTCGGCTGGGAAGACTCACGGCCGAAGATCACGCGATGGGGCAATACGATCTCCACGATCGCGTGCAAGTGTTGGTCAACGGCAAGTGGATGGAGGGTGAGATCCGTGGGCAGAATCTCAATATGTACGACATAAAGGTGCGTGGGGTCGATACGGGCTTCGGCTCTGACATTGTGAACACCACCCCCGAGAATATCCGCATGTCTAGTACGCCCGCGCCTCCGCCTCCCGCCCAACGGGCGGCCGGGCAAGCTCCCAAGCCGGGACTCACAAGCTGCACCGGCAAGTATGAAGGCCGGTGGGAGCACGTCTCGGGCATGGGCGGCATGAAGGTCGTTTTCCGTTCCGGCAAGGCAACGATTACCGAGGGATTGGGCGGTGAGATGCCGTTTGATTGCTTCACCGGCGACGGCAAGGTCGTTTTTTACAAGGCGGGATCGTTCACGCCCTTTTCCTACGACTTCGACATCAACAACGACGGAACGCTGCAGACGCCCCTCGGAGCAATCAAGAAGATGGGCAACTGACAAAGTTGCGCGGCACATGAGCTCACGGCCATGCCGAATCCTGCCGCCGCACTGAAGTGCCAGCGCGCTTACCGAGCGAGTGGTCAGCAACCCTTGGCTTACCGGATGATGGAAAAGTTGCCCGTGATCCGGGAGTCCGGGGGCGCAACGAAGGCAGCGCGGGATTGAACCACTCCGCGGCGGTGGGCGTACCGGGGCCGAACGCGGGTTGACCTGTGACATTGGCCCGTTTGGGGTTTTCCCCCAGAACGGTTCCGGCATGGGCGATGTCGCTAGCAACGGAGATCGTGAAGGCATTTCCGATTCAACCTGATCGATAGCGGATAGATGCCGGTTTGGCGTGACCAATTCCACCCCTTCTGCCGGCAAAGCGCAGGAATATCGTACGCGCTGCTTAGCGCGAATCGGTGGCGCACGTCACCGCCCGGTCCCTTTTTCGCATTGAGGTCAGCGCTATTTTGGGGGACTGCCACCAGCGGCATAAATCAGTCGTCCTCGTCGAAGGAAACCTTCAGTCGGCATGGATATTGAGATCGGTTGACATCAGTTCATATTTCTGCAAATATCGAAATATGGTAATCGCCACCAGGAAGACTACCGAGCATGTTGCAAAATACGCCGACATGCTTTCTGCGATGGGCACGGAACCCCGCCTTCGAATCATGCAATTGCTGCTGTCGGCCCATCCGGACGGCCTGGTCGCAGGCGACATCCAGTCAGAGTTGGACATTCCGAATTCCACGCTTTCCCACCACCTGGAGAAATTGAAGAATGAAGAGCTCGTGAACGTGCGCCGGGAAAGCACCTTTTTGCGGTACACCGCAAACACGCAGGCGCTCCAGGAACTTCTGCAATTTCTCTACGCCGAATGCTGCACTCGCAACAAGGCAGTCAAACCGCAAAACATCGTCCAGCTTTGCAAGTAGGAGAAGACATTATGAGCACGACTGACATGAAGGAAGTAGTCAAAGAAAAGTATGGCCAGGCAGCCTTGCGAGTGAAGGCTGGCGGAAGTAGTTGCTGCGGGGCGACAGCCGCCAGCGGCTTGGGTTGCGATCCAATCACCTCCAATCTTTACGATTCCTTCCAGGCCGGCCAAGTGCCTGACGAGGCCATGCTCGCTTCTTTAGGGTGCGGAAATCCAACCGCATTGGCCAAGTTGAATCCAGGAGAAGTAATTCTCGATCTCGGCTCGGGCGGTGGCGTTGATGTGCTGCTTTCGGCAAAGCGGGTCGGGCCCTCCGGCAAAGCTTACGGTCTTGACATGACGGACGAGATGCTCGCGCTGGCCAATGAGAACAAGCGCAAATCCGGGGCAGAGAACGTTGAGTTCCTGAAGGGCGAGATCGAGCACATCCCTCTGCCGGATAACACAGTCGATGTGATTATTTCGAATTGTGTGATCAACCTTTCTGCGGATAAGGATCGTGTGTTGCAAGAAGCCTTTCGGGTGTTGAAGCCGGGTGGCCGCTTTGCCGTGTCCGATGTCGTTACCCATGGCGAGGTGCCCAATGAGATTCGCCAAAGCGTGCTTCTCTGGGTTGGCTGTATTGCGGGTGCCCTTGCAGAGAGTGAATACCGGGCCAAACTGTTGTCTGCCGGCTTCGACAGCATTGAGATTGAGCCAACCAGAATTTATCGCATCGAGGATGCACGCGAGTTTCTTTCCGGCCAAAACATAGACGTGGATGCGATCGCGCCCCAGGTGGATGGCAAGTTCATGAGTGCCTTCGTGCGGGCCGTTAAACCCCAGCGGAAAGAACCTGGCTGCTGCCGGTGAGAAAACAACATGCAAGGACACTACAATGTGTTGTTCTTATGCACCGGAAATTCGGCTCGCTCGATCATGGCCGAAGCAATCATGAATTACAAAGGCCGGCCGAACTTTACCGCCTACAGTGCTGGAAGCCATCCCTCGGGTACGGTTCGACCGGAGGCTCTCGCAGAGCTGGAACTTGCTCAGTTGCCCACCGATGGTCTCCGAAGCAAAAGTTGGGACGCGTTCGCAAGGCCCGACGCCCCCAAGCTCGATTTCGTCTTCACCGTCTGTGACAACGCTGCGAAGGAAGTATGCCCTATCTGGCCGGGGCAGCCTATAACGGCTCACTGGGGGGTCGCCGATCCGGCTGTGGTTCGTGGCCCAGCCGAAGAAATCAAGCGTGCATACCGTGATGCGTTCGTGACGCTGGAACGCCGCATCGGTCTATTCCTTTGCCTTCCCCTCGCTACCATCAACAAGCTGGCGATCAAGAAAGAGATCGACAATATCGGTCGCCAATGAAATTCAATCTGCGCGCCCGACTGGCGGCTGAATTTCTGGGCAGCGCATTCCTCGTTGCTGCTGTGATCGGCTCCGGCATCATGGGCGAACGTCTGGCAGCGGGGAACGTCGCTATTGCTCTGCTTGCGAATACGATTGCGACGGGCGCGGCGCTGGTCGCTCTCATTCTGACCTTTGGGCCGATTTCCGGAGCACACCTGAATCCAGCCGTCACGCTCGCCGATGCAATGGAGCACGGTATTGCTTGGCGTGAAGCCGTAGCCTACATGCTTGTGCAATGCGCCGGAGGGGGTGCCGGGGCTATCGTTGCCCATCTGATGTTCGGCCTGCGCTGGTACTCTTTCTCCTCGCATCCCCGCCATGGGTGGACGCTGGTTCTAAGCGAATTCGTGGCGACGTTCGGGCTATTGTCGGTAATTTGGGGTTGCTCGCGACTACGCTCAGGAGTGCTGCCGTTCGCTGTTGCCAGTTACATTACCGCCGCCTACTGGTTCACCGCGTCCACTTCGTTTGCAAACCCGGCGGTCACAATTGCCCGGTCTTTATCTGATACTTTCGCCGGGATTCGACCTGCGGATGTTCCAATGTTCATCCTGGCACAGATCGCGGGCGCCCTTTGTGCAACCTTCGTGTTCCGATGGCTCGTCCCGAACTTGTCTGCAAATGCCGACCAGGTAGTGGTGCCTCATTCTGCTGCCCTCGATTCCGCCAGACGTCATTAGTCGGCAGTGCCTCAGTTTGAAGACGCTGCGCATCACTCCCACCGTCGCTGGTCTAGGGCTGCTGGCCTGAGTGGCCAGGTTTTGAGCCTTGAGGAAAGGGTACTCGTGGCCGATACCTACATGCCGAAACCCAACCAGCGCGGCCCAAACAAGAAAAAAGATTGCATAGCTTTTCGCCGCGTCCTAGGATGGCAGAAGCGTCGAGGGCACGGCAATGAGATCATCGTGGCGAACGGAGAAGGGACATCTCGAATGTTGCTGGACTGAGGTGTGGCCGCGCGTTGAGTACAATCCTCGTTGGATGCAAGAGACTTCAGAGAGTTGTTACGTCCCGCCTGTTCTAGATTTTGCCAGCCATAGTCCATTCGGAGGCGCCTCTTGGTTCCTGCTCCATACCGCCGACCCCGAATAAGGTTTTGCATTATTTCAAGCCGAGGCGCAACCCACCGGGCCCGTTGATTGCAAATCCGATCCTGTGTGGTGCGCGTTTTTGCGACAGTGATCGCGCCCGCCTAAGAAGCGGTTGGCTTTCGTGGCAGCTCAGATCTCTTGAACTGCTATTGGAACTCGAGCATTACAATCTCGGGATTTGATCCCAGGCGCAGCGGCGGTCCCCAGGTTCCGGCTCCGCTCGAAGTAAAAACCTGCATCTTGCCGATCCGGCTTAAGCCGTACACAAACTGGCGGTAAATCCGCCGCGCCATCCAGCTCCAAGGGATGAACTGCCCAAGGTGCGTATGGCCGGATAGCTGCAGAGAAACACCGGCGGCCTCC
>DATNKA010000304.1:0-10856 GCA_035603655.1 Candidatus Acidiferrales bacterium
CGCAATCCCAGGCCTGCGCCTCTACCGCGATGGTCACGCTCATGCACTATTGCGCCACAGCCGTGATAGCCGCGAAAGGCGGTGACCGGCTGAAGCAAGAGCTTCTGCCCTCCTTTGCACGTGCCGGGCATCTCAGTACGCTCGCCTTTAGTGAGGCTGGCTCGGGAGGACACTTCTACGCCCCCGTGAGTGAGGTGCGCCAAAAACGGCTGAGTGCAAGCAAGAGTTTCGTGACGAGCGCGGGTGAGGCTGACAGCTATGTCGTCTCGGCTCGCAAAACGGGGGCGGCGGGCCCTGCGGAATCCAACCTCTACCTCATTTCCAAGGGGGTCAGCGGTCTGGCTGCCCAGGGGCGTTTCGAAGGTCTCGGCCTGGCAGGGAACGCCAGTGCTCCGATGACGCTCACCGATGTCTCCATCGATGACGAAACGCGCCTAGGCCCCGAGGGCAGCGGATTTCAATCCATGCTCGAAGTTGTTCTTCCGCACTTTCAGATCGGTGTTGCATCCGTTTCGTTGGGCATCGCTACGGCGGCGTTTCAGACGATTGTAGCGCGTGTCGGGGTCAGAAAATATGAGCACGCCGGCGGCGCTGCGCTCGCATCGATTCCGCGCGTCCAGTTCCTTGTGGCCGAGATGGCGCTCGAACTGAACTCGGCTCGAGCTTATCTGGCCGAAACAATCCGCAAAACCCTTGCCGGCGATCCGACTGCGATGCTGGACGTGCTTGCCGTCAAAGTGAAAGCAGCAGACGCTTGCCTGAATGTCGTTTCGCGTGCCATGACCCTTGGTGGCGGTTGGGCATTCGGACGCCGGGGCGGTCTCGAGCGAAACTTCCGGGACGCGCAGGCGGCTGCTGTGATGGCGCCCTCGAGCGATGTCCTGAAGGATTTCATGGGCAAGGTTTGTCTGGGCTTGCCCTTGTTCTAACAATCTCTAGAGAATGGAGGAGCCATGCCAGGGACATCTCGCAGCAAGGCGTTGCGTATTGGGGCTGTTGCCTACGATCCCAAAGTCGTGACGATCTGGGAGGGCTTTAAGGATTACTTCGCCGCGTGCGGTGTCGAGATCGACTTCATCCTCTACTCCACATACGACGCTCAGGTCGAAGCAAACCTGTGCGACGCAATCGACGTCGCATGGAATTCGCCGCTCGCCTGGGTGAAGAGTCAGATCGTCAGCCGCGGCGCTTGTCGCGCTATTGCTATGCGCGATTCGGACCGCGACTTGACCACGAAGATCCTTGTTCGCACAAATTCCGGACTGGCCTCGCTCGCCGATCTTAAGGGCAAGACCGTCGCGGTTGGCGCTTCGGATTCGCCGCAGGCGACTCTGATTCCACTCGGAATGATCGCCGACTCGGGCATTGATCCGCGCCGCGACTGTCGGGTCTCCTACAACGAAGTAATGGTTGGCAAGCACGGCGATCACGTTGGGGGCGAACGCGATGCTGCAAAGGCTCTCGCAACCGGCCTTGCTGACGCCGCCTGCATCCTCGATGCCAACTATCTCGTCTTCATCAATGAGGGCACGCTCGATCCCGGGACCACTCGCGTGCTGGCCACGACGCCCCCTTTTGATCACTGCAACTTCACGGTGCGCGCCGACCGGTCAGACGCACGGATCCAGGCGTTCATCGATACTCTGCTTGCAATGTCTTTTCAGGATCCGAAGGTCCGCGTCCTTATGGAACTGGAAGGCCTCAAGCAGTGGCTGCCCGCGCGCACCACCGGCTACGCGCAACTCGAAAAAGCGGTGCACCGGTTCAATTTTTATGGCTCAGCCGCTTCAACAGCCGGTAACTGAGGACTTCGCTTAGGCTGGTTTAAGATTCATCCGCGTTCTGGGAGGAATGTT
The DNA here is from genome assembly GCA_035603655.1 of Candidatus Acidiferrales bacterium. Classification (GTDB taxonomy): domain Bacteria; phylum Acidobacteriota; class Terriglobia; order Terriglobales; family Acidobacteriaceae; genus Sulfotelmatobacter. The sequence continues at coordinate 1,857 of DATNKA010000304.1, forward strand.
CGGAGCACACGCAGTCGAAGAATCTCCCGTCAGCGACACCAGGGGCGAGATAGCAAGAATCCAGGTGAGTTGTAGCCGAATCCGCTATGGCCAATTCCACACCCAAACAGCAGCTTGATCTCGAAGACCTGGCGCTGCACGAAGGAGCCACGGTCCTCTTGCGCCGTACGCTAACGCAATTGCGCGCGGGCGATTGGTTCGAAGTTCGCGGAGATTCACCCCAACTTGTCGAGCAGCTCGCGGCATGGTGCCGCAAAGAAGGTCATCACTGTGAGCCAAAGCTGGGTATCGCCGGAGTGTACCGCATACAATCGGCCGGGCTCGCGCCGTCAATCGCCACGTCTCGTATTCCGGTTTCCGAAACGGCCGATCCGACTTGGGGTGTCGCCCCTCGTGGCGCGCGCGTCGAAAGCGGTGGACCGGACTTCGGCTTCACCCTGCGCCAGAAACGCGACGTCTGGGCGAGGGAATTGAATACCATTTACGGTCAGGCAACTGCGAATCAGTGGTCGGTAGGGCGAGACCTCCCGTGGGCTGAGCTTCCCAAGTTGCCAATGGAGGTCGAGCACGCAGTTGCCCAAATTATGACATTTCTCACAGAGAATGAGTTTGCGGCTTTATACGTGCCTGCGCGCTTCATTCCCCGCATTCACCCTCATTACCGCGAGGTGGTCGAAGTGCTTGCCATGCAAGTTGTCGACGAGACGCGGCACGCGGAAGCGTTCACTCGCCGGGCCGAAGCTGGCGACGCCGGACTCGGCACAACCGCCATCAGCGGGCAGCTTTCGCTGAAGACTCTGCTCGAGGAGCCTGACTTCACCACCGCCACGTTCCTTCTGTGCGTCATGGGCGAAGGAACCTTCCTCACTCTCCTGAAGTTCCTCGCCGAACACGCGCCCGACCCCGTTACCGCCGCGCTCGCGTTGTTGGCGCACCGAGACGAGGCGCGGCACGTGGCATTTGGCACTGAGCACATGCGCTATGTCTTCGAGCGTGAACCGGAAAAGCGCCTTTCGCTGACCGCCGCGGTCGAGCGCCGAAGCCAGATGCTCGCGTCAATCTCAGGCCTCAGCCCCTACGTCCATGACGCGCTCGTGGTCTACGCGGGGGGAGGCGTTTCGGTCGAACAAATTCGCAAGGGCGCGCGTTACGTGGCCGAGCTTCAGCGCGAGATGGACCGCACGCGCCGGGAACGCTTGCAATCGCTTGGCTTTGAGCCAGCTGCCGCGTCCCAAATGTCTGCTTATCACACGAAAAACTTAATGTGAAGCCCTCGAACACACCGGGGCTCCCTAAATCCGCTTGGTGAAGTGTTAGTTAGCTCCGTTTGGAGCCCGCCGGTTGCGGGCGGATGCTGGGCTTAACCAGAAATTGAGGTTTGGCGGAGTCTGATAGCCTAGGCCCGGTCTGGGTCAAGACTCTGCGGCCTCATTGCCCGGCGAGCTTCGCCCGGCCTGAGGTGACCTCAGCCGCCTGGGCTTAGCATTCCTCCAGCGGAATGTCAGAAGGAGAGTGCTCTGCAATCGGGCAGACCAAGTGCTTGCCGGAATTTCTAGACACAATCGAATGGTCAACGCCCGTGCGGTTTCTTGCTCATTAAGGCCGTCGCCTTTTGAGCGATGAGGCCAAATCCCTTTCCGGCAGCGTCTGTCCTTAGGGCGGCGAGTTCAGCGTGAGCAGAGGCTGTTTTTCCGAAATTTAGTTCGATATCCGCGTGAGCAAAACGAGCTTCCAACTGGGCTGGTACGAAGCCGTATTTTGCGGCGTCATGAGCGGCTATTGACAGGTTCTGAAGAGCTTCGTCCTGCTTGCCGGAAGCAGCCCGGATTTGGGCGTCGACAATCCTTATGGCCAATCGATCGGGAACGTTTTGAGACTTGGCCAAGAGGGGTTTAGCCTCGCCAGCTTCTTTCTCGGACTCGTCAAGTTTGTTCTGCGCCCGCAAAGCCAGTAGCAATACGGTATAAGCAATGATCTCATCGTCCGCGTGCCCTTCCTTGCGATACTCATCGCGGGCTTCGCGCGCGGTATGTTCGGCGCCAGCGGCGTTTCCTTCTTCTATCGATAGCTCAGCCAATTGGAGGCGTGTACCGACTGCGTTGCTAGTCTCATCAATCTCAGTGCGGAGTTGCAGTGCCTGCTCCAAATTCTTGCGCGCCTGGGGAAGATCGCCCTCGGCCATCAGAATTTCTCCCCAGTTGGCCATAGTTCGGGCTGCATGAGTCTTGTCATTCGTCTTGCCGGTAATGTCGAGCGCCTCTTCGCTCGATTGTTTCGCGCTTCGAAGCTCGCCATGAAGATAGAAGGCGCGAGCAATGTGCGCGAGACCTGCCGCCAACGTCCAACGATCGCTCTGTTGACGAGCAAGGTCAATTGCCTCGCGATAGTTAGCGATTGCTCCAGCGACCTCGCCTAGATCGAGTTGGGCATCTGCAAGTTCGACCAGCGTCAGCGCATCCGTCCCGCCGAGTTCGCGTGAGATTTCGAGTACGTCCAGAAACATCTGTTTGGCCGCAGCGAGATCACCTTGATCGACTCGGATATTTGCCAAATTTGCCAGCGCGGTCCCTTCGCCGGCCCTGTTTCCGGTAGATTTCCACACGGAGAGGGCTTCTTGATAATGTTTCTCCGCCTCCGGGATATTGCCCATTTGATAAAAGATGAGGCCTGTGTTGATCATTGTTTTGGCAACTTCACCGCTGTAACCCTCGGCGGCCCAGATTTCGCGCGACTGTTCCCACGCCGCCAGTGCCTTTTCTTTGTCGCCCTGAAGAAAATGCGCGCTGCCCTCGGAAAGCCTGGCGCGCGCCTCCACGAATCTTGATCCCAGAGTCGCGGCGCTATTCGCGGCTGTTAGCGAGTCGGACAGCATCCCTTTGACATCCCCCAAAGCCCTCTTGGCCTGAGCTTCGGAGAGGTCAATTCGAGGGTCATCGTTCTGAGGCGGAGGTAACAACCTGAGCGCCGCGATGGTACGCAATGCATCTTTTGCCTTACCACCTCGCGATTGCGCATTGGCGAGCTTCAAACCGTATTCCGCGTTGTCGGGGAAGAAGCCCGCCAAAGTGCTATAAACCGCAATGGCCACTGGCCACTCGCGCGCCATTTCCCGGTACTGACCTTCAACCAGCAGGCGATCCTCACGGCTCAAGTTGCCCGACAGGTCGAATGCAAGTCTTGCCTCGTCCTTTGCTCTGGCGTCATAGCCCTGCGCCAACCATGCGAGCGCGAGCGCGTAGTGAGCCAAAGGGAACTTGGGATCTGCGGAGACCGCGGCTTGCAATAAGGAGAGAGCTGAGCGGGAGTCCAGGAGACGCAGCTTTGAAATCCCTTCCGCGTAAGGGCGTGCCGCTTCGGGAGTGGTTGGATAGCTAGCTTGCACGCCCGCGGCGTCTACCGTCGCCAATTCTCCGGCGCCCACTCGGTGACGAAGGTCCGAGCCGACTCGCGACACCAAATCAAACAGATTGATTTCGCTCCCCGCCTCGGCGACGGATGCGACCGTTTCACCCGTAGCAGCGTCCTGAAGCTGCACATCGAGGCGAAGCTGTCCTCCGGAAGCCTTCCCTAAGGTGGTATATCCACCGACCAGAATCAGGTCACTGCCCAGATAGTTGTGGACACGCTTCAGAGTGTCGCTGGCGAGTGTATTCGTCTCCGTCAACGAAAGGTCGCGTTCCATGCGAGCAATGTTTTCTGCAGGAATGATGCGCAGTTTCTCTCCAGCCGAAAGTTCGGTGGCGAGCATTTCCGAGAGGGCCGTCGAGAGCCACGCCGTTTCATCGCGTTTGGATGCATTCCGGAAACCGAGAACGGCTACGGACTTGCGCAATTTTGCCCCCGGCACGGAAACTGACGCAACAGCCTTGTTTCCGCGATGGAATAGCCGGTCCCGCACATCCCACCAGTTAAAGGTGAACAATAAGATGAGGAAAAGCAACGGCGTGGAAAACAACAGCCGTCGCGTCACGAGAAAGCTTTTTGTGACGGGTCCCGGAAGCATCACGGGCTGGGACCCTTGCAGGGCCTCGAGCGCGGAGTGCACCTCGCCGGCTTGCTGGTAGCGCTCACCCGCGGATTTCTCCAGACAACGCAAGATGACCGCGCGGAGGCCGGTAGGAACGCTTACGGGGAGTGCCGCAGGGGCTTCTCGCAGGATCGCGGAACTTAGCTCGAAGGCGGTCCGCCCGTGAAAAGGGTGCGACCCGCTAGCCATTTCGTAGAGCAAAACGCCCAGCGCCCAAGTGTCCGTCCGCGTATCGGCGGGATGGCCACGCAATAATTCTGGAGCGAGGTAGGGCAGCGTACCAACTATCGTTCTTGATTCCGTGAGGGGGGCTCTCGACGCAGTCGCCTCTTTGAGTTCCGCATCTTTCAGGCGCGCGGCTAAGCCGAAGTCCAGAACCTTGACGCGACCTTCGGGCGTGACCACAGCATTCGTACTTTTAAGGTCGCGATGGACCACACCATGTTTGTGAGCATGGTCGAGTGCGTCGGCAATCTGCATCCCGTACCGAATGACAGAATCTGTCGGCAGGCCGCCGGTTTCTAAGAGAGAGTGAAGCGGCTGACCCTCGACCTGCTCCATGACGATGTAGGCTTCACCGTCGGAGTCGCCGACTTCATAGATCGTACAAATGTTGGGATGGTTAAGCGACGAGGCAGCCCGCGCTTCGTGGAGTAATGAGTCGTGCGCAATCTTGTCCGCAAGCACGCGATCTCCGACCACCTTAATCGCGACCTTACGTTCGAGGACCGTATCGTAAGCGGAATAAACCACACCCATACCGCCGGCACCTAGTTGCCCCTGGATGCGATAGTGGCCAAAGGCCTGCCCTGTGAGTGGAGCGCGATCCGCCATTGCGCGGCATGTTAGTAGCAATCCCCAGCCTATTCAATGCCAAAGTTCGTTTCCCACTTCCCGAAGCTGGGCTAGGCTCGAAGCTTTTCTGGACCGAAAGTGAAGATCGCCGCGCGGTACTCAGAAGAAAGCCGCCCGAGGTATCGAGCGGCGTTCCTGTGCTTATCTTTTTGTGCTACGTCTCTAGCGCAGGTTGGCTTGGTTCGCGTTGGCCGCTGGGGCCCGGCAACTTCATTGCCGGAGGACTTGCCGCTCCGATAGCTGCTTTTTCGGTTGCGCCAAAGAGTTCGGGGTGCAGGTAGGGTGACTTGGGAATAGGCCAATGAGGCCCAAAAAAAAAGCGACAATGCGAAGCAAACATTCTTCCGTTTCATCCCATGCCTCCTCACTTTTCTTGTGCGTGTCTACCCCTCCGGGGGGCATCCCCAAGAGGACGCAGGGAACCAACTGTCAGAAAGGTTGGCGACTGTTTTTCTGTCTGGGCGGCGTTCCGATTCACTAAAAGCGTCAACGTCATCGGCCTACCTTCTGAGAAAACGTTGTTCTAAAAGGCGCAAGCACTTCGATAACCAGGCTGCGAGTCGAGCGCAGGGCGTAGGACAACGAAGTAGTAACGAGACGCAGGGGTCAGCAGCGTATCCGCACTATTGTTGGAAAGTTGAATGAACCTATGGAAGGGGCTCAGGATCGCCGGGAACTTGAAGGCGCTGAAGCTTGGTTCGTAACCCCTCTCGGCTGATCCCGAGGATTTCGGCGGCGCGCGTACGGTTTCCGCCGGTGTGTTGGAGCACGGAGAAGATCAGTTGCTTTTCCATTTCTTGCAGCGACATTGGAGCGACCGGGATGGCGGCTTCCGCCGAAACCGCGGCCTGGCCGTTGCCGCGTTTGCGGATTCTGTCATTTAACAAATCGGTACCGCATGGGACATCTGCGGGAGTCAGAGCGACTAGTCTGGCCATTTCACTTTCGAGTTCGCGCACGTTCCCCGGAAAACTATAGGCTGTGAGTGCCGCTAAACAGTCCTCCGCCAATCGCGGCACCGGACGGCCGTAGCGGGCTGCCGCGCTGCGAACAAAATGTTCAGCCAGGAGCCGCGTGTCGTGGGGCCGGTCGCGCAAGGGTGGCAAACGAAGCGTGATGGCTGACAGGCGGAAGAACAGATCAGAACGGAATCTGCCGGCCTTCACTTCGCTATCCAGGTCGCGATTGGTCGCGGCGATGAAGCGAACGTCAACCTGCTCGGCCCGTGGGCTGCCCAGCCGCGTAAACTCGCCCGACTGCAGGACGCGAAGCAGATGAGGTTGCTGATCGAGCGGGAGATCGCCGATCTCGTCGAGAAAGAGGGTGCCACGATGGGCGGCTCCCATAAAGCCGATACGGTCGCGATTCGCCCCGGTGAAGGCGCCCCGCACGAAACCGAACAGTTCAGAGGCGATTAGCGCCGCCGGAATGGCGGCGCAATTCAAGACTATAAAAGGTCCTTTGACGCGCGTGCTATGTCGATAGACAGCCCGAGCGATCAATTCCTTTCCCGTGCCGGTTTCTCCTTCGATCAGAACCGGCAGATCGGTAGTTGCAATCTGGTGTACAGTCTGCAAGACGCGCGTCATTCCGGGGTCAGCGGTCAATATTCCGTCGGAATGGCTGTAAGCGTGTTCTAAAGCCTCCGCGCGGCGCTGCGCCTGGCTCATGGACACTGCGGCTCGCAGCCGTGGCGCCGCCAACGCGCAGACTTCATCCAGCAAGTTGCGTTCCTGTTCCGTAAAACAGTTGGCGACCTGGCGATTTTCCAGGTAGATCAGCGCGAACGCTTCGTCACTCGTCACCAGAGGTGCGCACAAAACAGATCGAAGGGAGAGCTGCTGTATGCTCGGCTGCCGGCTGTAGGGCTCGGTCACCGAAGCGTCGCCGATCAGGACTGTTCTCCCGCTGTCCATCACCGACCGGGCAATCGAGCGGCTCACCGCTTCCTCGGCTCGGGATAGCGCCTCACTACGAAAGTTGCGTGCTGCCGTTGCTCGGAACTCTCCGCCGTCGCGCACGACTACGAATCCCCGATCCGCTCCCAATCCTTCGATCAGGGTGTCGAGAAGCCCGGAAAGCAGTTCGCCATACTCGCCTTCCTTCAGGAGCGCTCGCGACACTCGATAGAGAAGGCCCAGGTGTTCGGTGGGCGGATTTTCTCGTTGCAGAGTCATGCCAACTTCCGCTCGGAATATAGCACCGTTCGCAGCTGGTAGGGGACTGTCCGGATGAATGGCGGTCGAGCTGCATTAAATAGCTGGAAGAGGCGGCGGCGGTTGACTACACAGGAAGGAAACACCATGAAAAATAAGGCGCTTGCGATGGAGTCAGTCCGGGTGCTAACAGAAAACTGGGCCAAGGGGCGCCAGCTTCCTGGGCACCCTCCGTTCTCGGCCGCGCGGATCGAGGCTTCGATTCGACCAGCGAACCGGAGGCGGTTCGTGACTTCTCCTACCTGCCTGATCCTCGTGTTGTTCCTCGAGCTGCCCGCCGCGCTCTGGGCTCAAAAGCAACAGGGCTCGTGGTCCGACCTGCGTGGCCTGAAGGTTGGCCAAGGTATTGAAGTGATTGAATCGAGTATGAAGCGTCACGGTGGAGAATTCGTCAATGTCTCTGATGAGGTGCTTACCCTTCAGGAAAAGGGCTCGGACGTCTCCGTAAAACGCGAAAACGTCGTCCGCGTCTCGACCGCCTCCGGCGCCCGGCGCGGTGAGCACGCCGTGATCGGTCTGGTGGTCGGCGCGGCCGTCGGGGCGGGAATCGGCGCCGCTGCTGGCTCCGGATCGAAGGGCTGGGTCGGACTGTCGGAAGGAGTGGGTGCCCTGGTTGGCATCGCAATTGGCGCCACGAGCGGGGCGATAGTGGGGGCCGTGATCCCCGCCCACACAACCATCTACCGCGCTGCCCCTGCGGTCGCCACGCACTAAACGATATCGGACTCGCCGTGTGCTATCGACTGTCAGACGGCGCGCACTCGCGGAAAACGAATGGCGGAATACGAGCGGTCTCTGTTTTCACTGGGGCATTTTTGGAGGTGTGGGCAATTCGATCCTCGGGCTTCAAAACTACAATTCAGGAGCACTCTCATGAAACGCAACATTGCACGGGCAACCCTTGTGATCTTTTCCGTCGCGGCGATTTGGGGAGCAGCGGCGGTTGCTGCCGTAGCCCAATCTTTCCCTGGTATCGGCACTGTGATGACCTACAACGTAAACGAAGGAACTGATTTCCTGCAGGTGGTGGGCGCCACGACCGAGCTACAATTCCTGCTCGGTGTCGGCCAGGTGATTACGCAAGTCCAGGGCACCAATCCCCCAGAACGGATGCGGGCGGTGGCGCGACAAATCCTCGACGTCCAGCCGGAGCTGCTAAGCCTGCAGGAAGTAGACCAGTGGTACACCGGAACCTTCGACCCGATCGCAGGCACGTGTGGAACCATGACCCTGCAGTACGACATGTTGCAGGAACTCCTGAGTGCCTTGGCCGCGCAGGGAGGGCACTACAAAGTTGCCGTGCAAGTCACCCAAAATGCATTTCCGCCTACACCTGGACTGATTCCGCCCGCTGACTACATTTGCGTTGCCCTGACTGATTACAACGTTGTCCTGGCCCGTACGGATCTTCCCTCCTGGGTCTTCCAGTGGAGTAATCCCCAATCCGGACAATTCGTGAATGAACTGGTTCTGCCAACTCCGGTCGGCCCAGTGCCGTATCCCAGGGCGTGGGCCTCGGTCGATGCCCGGTTTTTCGGGCACTCCTTTCACTACATCGACACCCATCTTGAGTCCTTCGACGCAAATATCCGGGAATTGCAGGGTGATGAATTGCGAGCAGGTCCGGCAAGCAGTGCCTTGCCGGTGATTATCGCGATGGATTCAAATGCACAGGCATTCCCCTTACCGGAAGACCCGACCTACTCGGACTTCATTTCTGCCGGCTATAACGACGTTTGGTCCAGGCTGTTTCCGGGGCGCGCGGGCTTAACCTGCTGTCAGGATGAAGCAGACAACAATCCAGTCTCCCAACTTTATCAGCGCATCGACCTGGTGTTAACACGCGGCAGAGTCACCCCCTGGGGAGCAGTCTTGATTGGGGCCGATGCGCGAAGCCGGCTG
>DATNKA010000305.1:0-15944 GCA_035603655.1 Candidatus Acidiferrales bacterium
GAAGAGGGAGCGGAAGGGCTGAGGGTTAGCCGGCCAGTCCTGTGCAGATCCGATGGGTGTTGCGGAACTCCTTGACGGCGTTGAAGCGGTGCGCGAAACGTGCATCACGAGTTGTTCAGTTGTTGTCTGCTGGCGAGGAGAAGCTATTCGGTTGTGGCCGCAAAAATCACTTCACACTAATATTCAGGTCACTTGACTATTGAAAGAGCAGCGCTTTCAGTGCCGCTTAAGCACCAACAAGGATGCGAGCTTTAGCCCTCAAGGGAATGCTTGCGCGCCGCGGAAGCCCTAGCTCCAGCAAACTCTGAACTGCTCCCGCAGCACACGCCCGGCGGGATCGGGGCCCCGTGTGGGCAAGTCCTAGGATGTCCCAGGAAAGTGCAGATCTTATCCGTAGCTTCCGGCGACAGAATGTGTTCGAATTTGCAGGCCTGTTGCTCGATCTCCGATTCGCTATCCATCGCCAGACTGTCAGTAAAGAGGCGCTCAGCCAGACGATGACGCCGAATGATGCTGCCTGCCCGCTCCCGTCCACGCTCCGTAAGTTCCACGATCAGCGTGCCGTCACCCACCGAGGCGGATACGGGCTTCAGCGCATCGTGACAGGGATTCACAAACGGCTTATGCCCATGCGCCAGGGGAGGATGCGGCGCCGAAACCACCAACCCCAGGTGCATCATCTTCTCAATCGCCAGACTCACCGGCAACGCACCGTGGACCTCCATGCGCTCGACTTCCGCAATTTCGCCGTGCTCCTCCAGCACCCACAACTCTTCGAGCACCTCGTCGAACTGCTCTTCGTCAGCCATCGCGAATACTTCCTGCGACTCGATCTTGCCATGATGAAATTCAATGCGCCGGTCGGCGAGACGGGCCACGACGGGGTCGTGCGTGACCATCACGATCGTCCGCCCCTGCTGGTGAAACTCGCGCAGCAGTCGCAGCACGGTTTCTTCGTTTTGCGCGTCCAGGTTGCCCGTCGGCTCATCGGCCAGAATAATTTTCGGATCATTAATCAATGCTCGGGCAATGCACACCCGCTGCTGTTCACCGCCGGAAAGTTGCGACGGCAGATGATGCGCACGATCGCCCAGCCCCACACGGGTCAGTGCTTCCATCGCCTCATTCTCGTCGGTCATGCTGTGAAAATACTGCGCCAGCATGACGTTCTCTACTGCTGTAAGAAAGGGAATGACGTGAAACTGCTGAAAAATGAATCCTATTTTCTCTGCCCGCACGCGGTTCAATTCGCCAGCGGAAACTCCGGCAACATTCTGCCCGTCAAGCCATATTTCTCCCGAGGTCGGACGATCCAGACATCCGATCAGATTCACCAGCGTCGATTTACCCGATCCCGACGGCCCCATGATGGAAAGCCACTCGCCCTGCCCCACATGCAGAGAAATGTGATCCAGCGCATGTATGGCTGCGCTCTGATTTTCCTTGCCGTTCGCGCTCTCCTGTCCCGCGCCTTGAGAGGGGTAGAGTTTGGTCACGTCTTTGATCTCAATCATTTCACTCTCCCCTCAGGATGACCGCCGGCTGCACCCGCCGTAGCAGCGAGATCGGCAGGATCGCCGAGAGCATTGTCACCACTATGCTACCAGCCAGTATGAAAGGTAAGACGCTAAAACGTGGCGTCACGGGAGCGTGAAAGTTGACCCGCCCAATCCAAACCGCAATGCCGATACCCAGAACAAATCCAATCACGGCGCCGGTTGCACCCAGAGCGGCGGCTTCGGCGGCGAAGAATCCGTTCAGCATTCGGTCAGAGGCCCCTAGTGCTTTCAGGATGGCAAAATCGCGGCGCCGGTCGAACACCCATCCCATCAGTGTGGAAAGGACGCACAGCGCCGCCGTCAAGATGATGAGCGCCGTTGCAGCTAGTAACGTGGCGCGAGTCTTGCCCAGCACGCGCGCTTCGCCTTCTATAATCTGCCGCACCGGCCGGACCTCCGCTTGCGGGATCGCGCCCTCAAGCCGATGCAGTATCGCACTGATCTCCGCCGGCGAACCAGTTGCCGCGACCTCAATCGTCGAGGAACGAACTCCCGTCCACGAAACAAAGTCCGGAAGCGAAAGATACACGCGGCTGTCTTCCGCAGCGCCGGTTTGCACCGTTCCCGCAGACATCAAATGAATCAAATGTCCTTGGAACGTAAGATCGAACGGCTGATTCTTGGGCGATACCACCGAAAGCGCACGCACCCCCACCAGCGCTTGCTGCGGACCAGAGGGCCAGTTGCTTACCGACCACCAATGATCGAGTTGCCGCACTCGCGCGAAATCGGTGCCTGCGACCACCACTGCCTGACCGTCGCTGGTTCGTGCCACAACCAGGGCGAAAGGCGCAACCAGCCCACGACCAGCCAGAACGGATTCCACCTGCGCAAGAGCGTCCGAGGGAAGGGAAGCACCATCTTTTCCGGCGACAATAATGTTTGCGCCATAGTTGCGGAATTCACGCCCCAGCTTGGCCTGCACATCGACGTAAAGATTCAGCATGGCGGTTGCTACCGCGGCCGCTACCACCATGGCGAGCAGCGCGGAAAGTGCGCGTCCGCGCCGCAACACGGCAGCCCGAACCAGCATCCGCATAAACATGGAAGTGTGCGGAGACCGTGCCCGGCTGGCTGCCACTTCCTGCGCCGAGCGTGATTGCACGAAACCTGAATGCCCGGAAAACCAGACGCCCCGGGTCACGGTTGACCTCGCAACGCAAACACCGGATCCAGCATCACCGCTTTACGAATGGCGGCCGCGCTCCCTGCAAACGTGACCAGCACCGCTATCACCAGAATTACGGGAAACAGCACCGCCGAAATCGTGATCTCCGAATCGAATATGGAGCGGCCGATCTGGTGAGCTAAGAATCCCCCGGCAACGAAGCCTACTACGCCTCCAAGCAAAGCAAGTAGCGTAGCTTCGGCAAAAAACACAGAAGCCACCCCCAGCCTTCCCGCGCCCAGAGCCTTCATCAGACCAACTTCGGCGCGCCGCTCGAAAATCGCGGTAGCCATCGCCGCTGACACCGCCAGCGCCGACGCAAACAGCGCAGCCAGCGTCACTAAAAAGATCAGGCCTTCAATGCGAGTAAGAACCGTACCTTCGTTCTGTGCGACCTGTCGAATCTGCTCGGCATGCGAGTGCGGAATCGCTTGCTGCAACTGAAACGCTATCGATTGCGGATACGGCGAACAATACCAGCGGTCATACACCGCGCCAGACATGCTCTTAGGATCGCGGCGCGCGAAAGCATCTTCCGGTTTTGTGAGCGCACTCACATAAACGCGACGCACCGCGCCGGGTTTCCCCAGAATTTCCTGAGCGAGTGCGATTGGCGCGACGATCTGATCGTCTTCACTGCCGCCGGTGGAAACAATTCCACTCACTCGCAAGGCTCGCCCGGGAAGCGTGATCTCATCCCCAGCCTTCGCCGAAAGCCGCGCCGCCAGCCGCTCTCCCAGCAAAACATCGCGCGAAGAATCATCCGGCCACGCTCCCGAAACTTTCCACCACGGGTCCGTGGCTCGCACACCCGTCGCAAACTCTTCTTTACCGAAAGCGATCCGCTTGGCAAAGTAAGTCCCGAGGAGGGTCACATTTTCTGACCTGCCATCCTGCTGCAGCGCAACCTGTACCGGCAGCATCGGCGCAAACCCTGTGATGTTGTTATGCCAGAAAGTGCCCTTGATTTTCGGCAGGTCGGCCTCATTGAGGAAAGCCCCGTCGCTCGGCGGCTTCAAACTAACGCCGCCAATTTCAACATCCAACGTGTCTTCTTGGGGAGTTACCAGCAGGTTCGCACCGATGGTGCGCAGCTCGCGATTGATTTTGTCGCCAATATCGGTGGCCACCGCAATCATCGCCGTTGCCACCGTAACCCCAAGCGTGATGGCCGCTCCGGCCAGCAATTTACGCCGCTTCTGGCGACGGAAGGATTCGTAAACAAGGCGGACGAACATCCCTTATTGTTTTTCGAACACGCGGCCACCTGCCGCGACGTCCGCCTCCTGAATGATCACGGAATCGGCCGTCTGCGTCGCCTTCAGAGGAATCGGATTGCATCCTCCCGCCGTTCCCACCGACTGCGGATTAATGGGAGCGGCGCAGTTCTTGCAAACCACTCCATTGGCCGATTTATAAAATCCCACCCCGCCGCAAATCTGGCAAGCATCGAACACCGTCGCGACTTTTCCGTCGGGCTTCTGGTAGAGCCAGAAACGAATTTCTGTGCCGTTCTTCTGAGCCTGGAAGCGGTGCAGGTCGCCGTCCGAAACCTGCGCCAATGGAATCTTTACCTCGCCGTTGCTGAAGCTGACCTCCGTGGCCGGCGACAGGACGCTCTGACTCTTGGCATAGACAAACTCCGCGGTCAGCATGGCAATAAACATGAAGGAGAAAATGTAGACCGAGGCCATCCACAGGCGCTCCCGGCGCGCGGTCCAGGCAGCCTTGCGGCGGTCAGCCGCAGAAACTGCGTCAGACAAAGGCTCGCGCCGCTTCGCGTCGAACAAAACCATCAGCGCCGCGAGAGCCAAGATCGTTACGAAAAAGAAAAGATCATTCCGTACAATCGGCCCGATCAGCGCCATCTCCCGCTTGGAAGATGGAATCACACCGCTTTCCGAAAGCTCATGCAACCCCGCGATCACCAACTGTGCTGCCACTAGAAAAAGAATTGCCGTCGTGACCCGGAAAAACTTTTGCAAATTAATCCGCACGCTGCCCTTTACGAACATCACCCCGAAGGCGATCGCCGCAATCACTCCCAGCAGCGTCCCCAGAAAGCTCATCAGTTCCGTGGAGTTTAGCGTTACCGCCGAAAGGATCAGCACCGTCTCCGCGCCTTCGCGCAGCACCATCAAGAAAACGAAGAAGAACAGCCCGATCCATGCGTCGTTTCCCGCCAGCAATCCGACCTTGCCCTCAATCTCGCCTTTCATCTTGCGCCCCGTCTTCATCATGAAAATAACCATGGTGACGACGAAGAAGGCAGCCACCAGCATGACCCACCCTTCAAACACGTCTTCATTCAGATTCAGCCGGGAGAGTAGAATCGCCACTCCGATGCTGCCGGCGAACGCCGCTCCCAGCGCGGCATATACCGCCTTCCGCAGATCGTTGCGCCCAATCTTTGACAGATAGGCCAATGTAATCCCCACGATCAGTGCGGCCTCGACCCCCTCGCGCAACGTGATAATGAATGCCTGAAGCATTTTTATGAGCCGTCCACCATCTTGAAAATGAATTTCAATTTCAACTTCAAGGATAAGCCGTTGGCGGCGAGGCCGTCAATCTGTTGCGTCGCGAGCGAGCGTGATCTGCAGCACGCGGCGGAATATCGAACTTAAACGGAGGTCCGCCGGAGATGCAATTCGCGTCGCAATGCGATCCAAGCAGGCTGGGTCAAGCAGGCACGCCGGTCCCGTGCCTGAGTCTTCACAATAAAAATTCGAAGGACGACCGCAAGATGAAACTCGAGTACTTCGCACAAAGTGACGCGAATGAGCCGTGCGGATGTATTACGACGCGACGAGGGCGACAGGCTCGGAATCGTGCTTGTCCGTTTTTCGAAACAAATCTGATGGGTCTTAGATCTTCTCAGTAACCGCGAGGAATTCGGCGAATAGCTCCGTAGGTACAACACGCTAAAGATACAACCGAGCATTAGCCATATAGCCTGTGTTACAAATTCCGTAAAACTTCAAATTGTTCTTGCCTTCATGGAGATTTGCCGTTAAAAAGACAGCGCTCTTGTACTGGACTCCCCTGTGCCCGCCGTCCTACAAGTCCTGGTTTTCGCCTGTGCTTCGACGCCATGTTCGCGTTCGCGGAAATCCAACGACGTTCCAGGGTTGAGAGTGTCAAGCCACGGCCACTCTCGCGTGCGGTGCCTGCAAGGTGGCCTCAGGGGAATCGCATTTTGCCAAAAATCGACCCAGGGAGACCCTACTGCGATGACATCGATCGATCCGCCTGATGATTTTCGAATTCGCCAACTGCTGCGAGCGATTCAATCTGATCCATCTGCAAGTATCTCGGATCTCGCTGGTCGTCTAAATCTCAGCAAGTCACGATTAGGCCACTTGTTCAAGGCTCAAACCGGGTTGAGCTTGAATGTCTTCCTGGCAAATGAGCGACTGGAAAGAGCTGCCGACCTGCTGCGATGCACAGAGATGCGGGTTAAAGAGATTACTTATAGTGTGGGCTATGGCCAGGAGCCGAGTTTCAGCCGGGCGTTTAAGAAGAGATTCGATACGAGCCCGGCAATCTATCGCAGGCAGCAGCGCCTCTCTTCAAAGGTCAGCCGATTTGGGTGACCGGGTTAGATTGACCGACCTCTATTCATCTATTCATCGAACTTGCGTCAAGGCCAATACCAGTTGTTCGATGAGCCGCGGAAAGAGGGCACAGACACTCTTGTTCACGAAGCCCACTGCCCGTTGCGGTGAAATCTCTAGACTTTTTTGGACGGGCTCTCCACGGTGGCATCGCAATCCGACCATGATGAGCAACGACAATTCCGAAAAGACTGCTGGGCAAAGCAGGCTAGGACCTCAAGTTCAATCAGGATAGGATTGGTTCGCATCGCAGCTTGAAGGTCTGCTTGAAGGGGTCCCCATTCTTGCGATTGAGCGGAGGGGAATGTGTTGCGCCGCAGACCATTTCTAAGAAGTTGTCTCACCTTCTGAGTTGGAAGTTGTGGGATCAGTTGCTCGCTCAGGAGTTTGCCGATTCGATCCGCAGCTGTCTGGCGACCGAGAAGCATCGCTTTAAACGGACTGACGAACGGTCCTGCCGTGTTACCCGGGTCTGCTAGCGCGGCAGCTGCGAACGAAGTGCCCAGACGAAGTTCCCAGTTCGGCGATTGCCCGAGTGGTGGATCCTGCTCACATGGTCGCCATTATGCAGAAGGTGACTGACAAGATCGCACGGCAGGGCAAAGCTGTTGTCGTGGGACGTGGCGCTCCTGGCTTTTTCCCTGATCGCAACCACACATTCCATGTCTTTCTTTACACGCCGCGCGAGGAGAAAATCCGGCGGCTTGTCGCGAATGATAAGAATGAATCCGACGCCGCTCTCGTCGCGGCCCAGTGAACCGCGAAAGGAGTGTCTCTGTTATGCATTACGTCGGCGTCGATGGGCCTACGCGGACGACCTACGATCTAATGATCAACGTGGCCATTGCAGAGGACGATGCGATCTCGACAATCCTCGATGCGATGTATCGCGTGCAACAAGTACGGAGGCAGTCGATAAGCGGTTGATCTCACCTTGCAGCAGGTTCGCTATGTTTCCTCGTTGTTCTTCTTCGTAAGTCAGGCAAAGGCCGAGGGTCCACTTCGTGGCCTCTCTCGAAATCAATTGTCTGGCTCGCCACCGGCGAGCTCAACCTACCCACCGTAAACGCCCCAACGCACTGGCCGGCGGAGCGCAGCGCATTCTGCTAAGGAATAGCCGTTTCGGATAAGGAACTGTAATTGACGAACACCAGCAGAGAGTGGCATCTTTCCAACCATTCAAACCACTGGGGTTCATCAAGGTTTTCCAACCATAGAAACCACGCAATCGTAACCGCAAGGAATCCGGAGGAGGCGTCCTATGTACCGTAATGTTTTTGGAGAAAAGGTTTCCAAGGCGCGCTATCGCGAGATGGTCAACGCGGCCAAGAACCGGCGCGAACTGATCGCCGCCGGGCTCACCAGCCGGCGCGACCTCATGAAGATGGGGCTGCTCACAGCGGGCGGCATGCTGGTAGCCAAGAGCGGCTTGAGCGCCCGCGCTCAAGGTTTGGGCCAGGTGTCGCCACCCAGCGGTGCAGACCCCAATCGCAGCGCAGGCACACAACAGAATTGCATCCCCGGCAACCAGACCCAGAGCCCGGTGACTGCGCCGTTCATAGATCCGCTAGTGGTCATGCCGCTAGCGCAGACGGTCGGATCGCTGAGCCCGGCGCCCACCCTGAATCCGAATGTCGGGGCGGGAGAAGTTCGTGCGGCGGCCTTCCAGGCTCCGCAAATCAATCTCAACCGCTTCCCCGTGGTGCCGTCGGTTCTCTACAACATCAACCAGCGGCAGTTTACGGTCCGGCAGACGAGCGATCCCGCCCTTCCAGCCCAAACCATTTGGGGATTCGATGATGGCTCGGGCACACGCAGCCCTGGGCCGACCTATCGGGCTTTTTACGGCACGCCGCAGTTGACGCGCAATACTAACTCGTTGCCGCCAACCACCCAGGCCAACAATACCGGGTTTGGCATGCCTCAGGTTACGACACACCTGCACAACGCGCACAACCCATCGGAGAGTGACGGCAACCCCTGCGACTTTTATCCCGCCGGACATTTCTGCGATCAGTACTATCCCAACGTGCTGGCCGGATTCAACTCCGACCACCAGCCCAACGGCGACATCAACGAGTCGCTGAGCACGCTCTGGTATCACGATCACCGCGTGGACTTCACCTCGCAGAACACCTACAAAGGCTTGCTGGGATTCTATTGCCTGTTCAATCAGTTTGACACCGGCAACGAAGAGACCGGCTTCCGTCTGCCCAGCTTCCCGCAGTTCGATATTCCGCTGGCTTTCGCCGACAAGGTATACGATTCGGAGAGCGGCGAGTTAGTCTTTGATCTGTTCAACCTGGATGGCATCCTGGGCGACAAGTTCCTGGTGAATGGCACAATCCAGCCGTTCTTCCAGGTATCGCCGCGCCGTTACCGCTTCCGCCTGCTGGATACCGGCCCGTCACGCTTCTATGAGTTCTTCCTCACCGACCTGAACAACCTGAGCGCGAACAACAAGTACTTCCTGATTGGCACGGACGGCAATCTGTTGCCCAACCCCATACAGGTCTCGAGCGTCCGCATCGGCCCGGCGGAGCGCGTGGAGGTCATCATTGACTTCAGCAAGTTCGCCGGCAAAACGATTTACCTCGAGAACCGCCTGAACCAGGTCAACGGTCAGGGACCGGTAGCGGTGGACAGTCAATTCTTCCCGCAGAACAGCACTAACACGGAGTGCGCCAATCTTCAGGTCCCCGTGACCGCCCCGAATGGCACTCCAAACACCAACGCGGTCCTGAATGCCGGACAGGGCAACCTGATCCTGCAGTTCAGGGTAACGGGTCCGAATGTGCCGGACAACAGCGTGAATCCGGCGACCAAGCCCACTTTCTACCAACTGCCCAGCACTAAGGTCGATCCCAGGATCGTGCGCACGTTCAAGTTTGACCGCTTGAACGGCCAGTGGTCCATCAACGGACAGTTCTTCGATTGCGGGTACGGGAACGAAGGAACGGGCGGCGAGTCCACGGAGATGTTCCGCTTCACCGTGCAGCAGAACAGCGTTGAACAGTGGCTGTTGACGAACCTTTCGGGCGATTGGACCCACCCCGTCCATATTCACCTGGAGGAGCACCAGATCCTGAGCCGCAACCGTGTGGCTCCGACAGTGCCGGCGGACTTGGGACGCAAAGACGTCACCCAGCTGCATCCCAACGAGCGGGTGCAGCTGTTCTTCCGCTTCCGCGACTGGCTGGGCAAATACCCCATCCACTGTCACAACGTGGTGCATGAAGATCACGCCATGATGGCCCTGTGGCACGTCGCGCTTCAGGGAGACAACATCCTGGTGCCGTAAGCTGACGCGAATCTGCCTCCCTGGGCCGGGGACGAACGGACCATGAGGCGCATAAGGAGAGACTAGACATGGCTGACATATCAAGAAGAAGACTATTGAGTTGGACGGCGATGGCGCCGGTCGCCGTGGCGACAGGCGTAGCACTTGGAGGCGTCAGCAGCGTCGCGGGCGGCAGCGGGAGACTGACGCAGTCCGAACTCGCTCGGCGGCGCATTCAGCGCCTGCATTTACCCAACGTTCCCTTGCTCACGCATGAAGGCAAGCAAGTGATGTTCTATGACGACCTGATCAAGAACAAGGCTGTCAGCTTGAACTTCTTTTTTGCCAAGTGCGATGAGATTTGCCCCAGGGTGACGGCTAATCTGGCCAAGGTGCAAGAGCTGCTCGGTGCCGACCTCGGCACAAAGATCTTCATGTACTCGTTCACACTGAAACCGGAAGAGGACGATCCGGAAGCCATCAGGCGCTACCGTCAGATGTTCAACGCCAAGCCTGGCTGGACCTTTCTGACTGGTAAACCTGAGGACATGGAAAAGATCCGCAGGGGTATTGGCTTCAGCTATCCCGACCCGGCCATTGACAAGGATAAAACCCAGCACATCGGGAATGTGCGTTATGGGAACGAACCGCTGATGTTGTGGGGAGCGTGTCCGGGAATGGCCCACGCTCGTTTTGTGGCGGAGTCGATCTCCTGGATGATTCACCTAGACGCGGCAGGACCTGGGATTAAGCGGCAAGCCTGAGGCCCAGTGAGGGTCGCACGGCTCGGTGGTGAGGACAACAGTTTTCAATTCCGGGGGCCGGGTCATCGCTTGCGGCGCCGCCGGAAGGAAGGATTCAAAGTCATGAAAGGCATTGGAAAGTACGCTTGGCTCTTAGTTACCGTGCTGGCGGTAGTGGGACTCATGTTCCTGGCGATTCCAAAGGCAGCAGCCCAGCAGGATGGGCCTCCCAGCGGCGGGGACGCAGACGACACTTTCAACCCGCCGCCATGCGATTACAATGACCAGTTCTATGCGGACAACGGTATCGATGTAACCCAACTAGTCGGTCGTTTCGGGGACAACAGTGGAACCACGCGGCTGACTGGCCCTCCTGCGACAGGCAAGCAGAAGAACTACGTGGCGGACAGCACCTGCAGCGTCAAGGATCCCAACCGCAGGAATTTCCGCATCCTGGCGACGACTGGGGGCAACTCGGACGATAGCAACAGCCCATTCACCTGTACCTTTAACGGCGGTGTGAATGGTGGTCCCAACTGCGTCAACCAGTCGTCCTTGGAGCCTGAAACCTTCGAGTTCATCTCCATCCTGGCCTTCGTGAACAACCAAAATGCCTTTAGCAACAGCTACCTGCGCAACGTAGGGTTTATTAACGGTGGCCTCGAAGGGGTTCAGCAAAACCCCGGGGAAAACATCTCCATTGGCCAAACCTCCCTGGGTGAAGCTCCCGCTCAAACCCTGCGCGGCTTCGCCATGCAGGACATCGTCAGCAACTTTGAAGCCTACGGCGCATTGAAGCAGACTACGCCGCAGGGTTTCGCTACCGGTCCCTGCTCTCTCCAAATGATGCAGCAATTCTTCGGGCCAACCGCTACGGTTCCGAGCCCTTGCTTCCCGGTGGCTGACACTGTGGTCAACGGCCAGATAATCTCCGATGTCGCCACGCCGAACCTCCGGCAAGATTGGAGGTTCGCCACCAATCGCAACGCCATGGACGGCAGCGATAACAACGATCCCGTCGGCGCCCTGACCGGCAGCGTGGTGAACGCGCCCTTCGGTTACTTCTGCGACGACCTGCTGGGCATGTGGATCATTACCTACTTCTGGTTCACGCAGCCTCCCAATACTCAAGTTGAGCCCTGCAAGGATAATTATGCGGCCATCGGGGCAAAAAACGGGTTCAACCTGGATGGAACTCCCATCATCTTAACCGCCTTTGAACTCAACACGGAACTTGAGGCCGCCGGATGCGGAGCGGAAGCCAGGGAAGACTTGGCCGGCGGCGACGGAGGAGCGGTGTGGCTGATTTGTCCGGGCATTCCCGACCCACGCGCCGGCGCCATCGCCAGCGACGCGTTTCTGGACCAGGTGCGTAATTCCAAAGGCGTCCCGCAAAACCTCGCCCTGACCGCTAACTTCCTTAGCCTGCAGATCTTCGGCAAGTTCGCCAACGAACTCACGTCGAGTCAGCTTTCAAAGGTGATGTCAGCGGCAAGTTCAACGAACTAGTTGCAGGGGATGACGTAGAAGCGGTTATAAGAGGCCCCTGACATGGCTCAACGCCCTGCCAGGGGCAACCTGTTTCAGGAGCGCAAGAGGATGCCCAGACCAAAGAGAAAGAGGGTCACTCGCCGCAATTTCATCAAACTGGCCGCCGGAGCGGCGGCTATTGGACCGTTTTTTGTATTTACGCCTAATGCATTCGCCAGCGGGAAGACCTTGAAAATCGCCAAATGGGCGCACTTTCTCCCCGAATTTGATGATTGGTTCATCAACACAATGGCTGCGGCATGGGGTAAGCAGAACAATACCAAGGTCACGGTGGATGTGATCCCGGTGGAGGAAATTCGCGACCGCGCATTCGCCGAAGTCACGGCCAGCGAAGGGCATGACATTTTTATTTTTCCCTGGCCTCCAGCCGAATACCACCGGCATGCGATCGATCACGCCGGTATCTATCAGACGGTTGCTGCCAAATACGGCGCGATTCAGCAGCTCGCGCACCGTTCGACTTTCAATCTGAACAACAAGAGATACTTCGCTTTTGCCGATTTTTGGGCGCCCTCACCGCTGCATTTCTTTCAGGACTCTTGGGCTGAGGTTGGCATGCCCTTGGGGCCGGTGCATTATGGCGGTCTGTTCAGCGGCGGTAAAAGGATGCGCGACAAGCTGGGCGTCCCCTGCGGTCTGGCGTTCAGCCCAACCTTGGAGGGCAATGTTACGCTGCATACCATCCTTTACTCCCACCGTGCCTTGATCTTCGACTCAGGGAGCAATCTGGTTTTCAACCAAGACGTTTTTGCGGCCAGGGCCCTGAACTACATCCAGGCCCTCTACCAGGAGGCGGGAACGCCTGAGCAGCTCTCTTGGGGGAGTGGCGGCAGCGCGGGCGCCATGCTGGGACATAAGAGCTCCGCTACCATCAATGCCATCAGCCTGCTGCGCGCAGCCGAAAAACAGAACCAGGACGTGGCTCGGAAGCTTTGGATTCAGCCGCCTTTGCTCGGAACCAGTGGCATGGGCGTGACCGCGCTCCCGCATGTCACCAATTGCTCGGTGGTGTGGAACTTTGCTCGGAACCAGGAGGGAGCCAAGCAGTTCGTCAGTGACCTGATCAACACTTCCCGGACCAGCTACGAGAAAAGCTTAGGTGTCAACCTTCCCATTTACCCGAAAACCGTTCCTGATATTATCGTCCGGCTCTCCAAGGATCCGCAGGCCAATCCGCCCTCCAAATACACGGCGCTCAAAGACGCGCTGCACTGGACTCCCAATCTCGGCGTGCCAGGGTATGCCACTCCGGCGTACATGGAGATTTTCAGTACTTTTGTGGTGCCCAAGATGGTGGCCAGAGCCCTCAGAGGCGAGAGCGCCGAGGACGCCGCTGCGGCCGGCGCAGCAGAAATGCAGCGCATCGTGGATAAGTGGAAACTGCCCAGTTGATGGAGTGATCACGCGCCATCGGAATATCCGGTGGCAGAGATGAAAAGAAGATGTGGGAGGTGTTACGGCTATGAACCGGCAGAAAGTAAAAGGCAGGTTGCTCGCACTCGTACTGATCGCCTCGGCGCTCGCCCTAGCGTCGGTCCCGGCGTCTCGCAAATCGCCAGAGTTCACCATCTATGAAACCTCTGGCAAGGCCACTCCGCTCTCCAGCCTAAAAGGTAAGGTTGTGGTGATGGAGTTTCTTTTCATCAGGTCGGAACATTGTCTGCGCGTGGCTCAGACGCTGAACAAGCTTCACAGCGAGTTGGGATCGCGCGGCTTCCAGCCGGTTGGTGTGGTCTTCGATCCGCCCAACGGCGCCAATGCAAGCGTACAATCCCTGGCCCTGATGGTGGACTATTTCAAGCTCACCTACCCGGTGGGACACTCAGCGAAGGCCGACGTAGACAGCTACCTGGGCCGCACCGGGAATGAGATCTTGAACATTCCGCAGATTGTGGTCATCGACCGCGCCGGAATGATCCGTGCCACCAGTGGAGGTGCCGGCGGCGATCCCAGGTTGGAGGATGAGAACTCGTTGCGTAACCTGATCAACGATTTGCTTGAAGAAGGTAAAGCCACCAGCCCCAACCGGAGATAGTTGACAGCCGAATGGCTGGCCGACTGGGCTCGGGTGTTTCCGATCATGTTCACCGCCTGCGGGCCCGCTACATCAGTTTTCTCGAATGCTGCAACAGACGGAAGCGAGCTCGTTGGGGGAGCCCGGCGAGTTGAGCCGTTGAAACTTGGCGAAAGGAGAATAAGGAGCAGGTTAACGTGTTCCTGGTGCGGGTTCACGAGAATCAGCGAACGACCTTGCATCGAGCGGATGTGTTTTCAATATGTCATTGCTTAGTCATAAGTCTAGCACCCTCCCATATCCGATATCGCGGCGCACGGTGTTGAACGCGACATCACTTATAACCTCTTCAAGAACGCATGCGCCCGTTCCAACTGCGGAAATAATTTCTCCTCAGCATGAAACTCGGCAGAATGCACGCATCGCCGGCTCCCACGCAGCCGTACCGGATGCTTCAAATGCAGCATCTCGTGATACACAATGTATTCCACGGCATATCGCGGAACAGAGACATGATCGAAAATTCGGCTGATGACAATCGCATTGTGCGCCGGATCGTAATGCCCGAGAATGCGCCGCGTCTTCGTTGGACTCCAGCTCATGCGCGGCCGGCCCATCAGCCCGTGAAACAATCGCGTGTTCAGATCCTCGAAAATAGCGTCGAGATCGTAAACGTGACCCTGCGGCGAATGCAGCCGCTTGCGTCCCCGGATCTGCCGCACTAAATGTGCCTTGCTCACTACGTCATGGCTGCCCACATACTTTCGATAGCGCGCCGCCAGGCCTCGATCGATGGGCTTGCGATACATCTTGGCCAGCAGGATGTGGGCAATCGCCCGCACTACAGCGTCCGGCGCACCCTCCAGCAGATCGGATAAGCGGATTAGAAGCCTGCCCTCGCGCAGTCGAATGGTATTGTTTACATTTGCGAAGGCAAAAAATTCGATCTTCAGTTCAGGCAGCGCCGTGCCCGGACGCAATTGCCGGTGTTCCTGATGGAAGATTTCGAGCAGTCCCTCACGCACAGTGAGCTTAGACTAGCACGCGCGGAATTAATTCAGAGTGGAGCAAAATAGAGACGGTCACTCCGACCGGCTGCCAGCCTGCCGCGAGTCCGATTTCTTCCGATGCTTGGCAGCCTCTTCCTGGTCAGCCAAAGTTTTGTGGTGGTCCTCGGCTGCGCTGTCCAGCGTATCGAGCGCGTTGCTCAGAACAAATTCGTATTGCTTGGCTTCCTCGGGCGGAACGTCTGCTGCATCCCTTAACGCGAGCAGCTTCGCCTGGAATTCCGTATCCGCGTCGATAATGACTTTCAACGGCTTGCGAATGTCGTCCTTGCGATCGACATAAGTATCGATGTTGTCGTTCAATTCATCGTAGATCAGTAGAAAGTCATCCAGATGGTCATGCGTTTGTTGCGCCCGGTCCTTCGTCTTCGGATCGCTCCGCATTTGCTCGAGACCCACCAGCCGCGCTCGCGCAAACTTCACGTAAAGAGCCAGCCGCAGCTGTGGTTCCCAACTAGTGTCGCGGATCTGATCTATCTCCGCCTGCGTAAACGGATCCCGATGCCGTTGGCCCAGCGCTGACATCGCAGCGACGAGCAATAGCAGGAAGATACCAGCCTCGACTCGAAACCGGCGTGTTTTCATTTCTTCACTCCATTGGGAAACATCGCCGTCAGCAGGTCGTCGCGGATCCGCTGCAGACGGTCGATTGCGTCCTGAATCTGCGGTTGGTCCTCATGCGGGACGGTATGCTTCAGGTTGGTTAGTTTGCGGGTCATCTTACGGATAGCAATTTCGCTCTGTTTCTCATGCTTATGCGACTGAATCGCATAGTCCCGGGCGTGTTCGGCAAATGCCGTCACGTCCGCCAGCATCGCCCGGCCTTTGTCGGTGTCTCCCGCAACGTAGAGCCGGTCAGCCGCGTCCAGTTGCCGTTCGCAGATCCGAATGCAAAGCGCGGGACGCTCGGAAAGGTTGGCATTGGCCACTCGCTCCTTCAATTCC
>DATNKA010000306.1:0-2201 GCA_035603655.1 Candidatus Acidiferrales bacterium
GCATTCGCGCAAGGGATTCTGAATTCCAGCCACCTACTCCCCTCTCGACTGCGCCGTGCAAATTGCGTAGATAAACGCGCCCCATTTTCCCCAACAAATAGCCAACGATTTCCCTGCATCAATGCTCGCGAAGAACCCCCGCCCATGCCTGCCGCGCCCGGCAGTTGAGCCGCCCTCCGGTCCCGGTTGGGTCCATGAAATCAAGCACGACGGTTTCCGCATTATGGCTTTGCGCAGCGAGGATCGCGTCCGCCTGTTCACTCGCAACGGCTATGATTTTGCGGCGCGTTTTCCGAAGATAGTCGCAGCGGTCGAGGCCTTACCGGTGCGCTCATGTTTGATCGACGGTGAGGCCATCGTCGTAAACGCGGATGGTCTCTCAGTCTTCGATCTGCTGCGCCATCGTCACCACGATGACGCTGCCATCCTTTGCGCGTTCGACCTGATCGAACTCGACGGCGAAAACCTTAAATGGTCTACGCTGGAGAACCGCAAAGGGCTGCTGGCTGATGTACTCAAAGGCACGGCTGATGGAATTGCATTCAACGCTCACTTCGACTGCGCAGGTGCGACTATCTTCAAGCATGCCTGCATGCTGGGCTACGAGGGGATCGTATCTAAGCGCCTAGGCTCGCACTACCGTTCTGGCCGCGTCGATCACTGGCTCAAGATCAAAAATTCCCAATCCCCTGCCGTGCGCCGCGAGGGGGAAGACTGGGGCGCTAAACGCTGGACAGCCGGGTGTCGGCGGAAATGACAGAGCCACTACGCCGGAGGGCCCAGTGGCACTAATCGAGGGGGCGCCACGCGGTTGACCTCGCGGGAGGAGCACTGCGCTTGGAACAGTGATATTGTCGGGCGGGGCTTGAACCGATGCTCAGCGCCCTATTACCAACTGGCCATGTGGTGTGTGAAGTGGCGATGGTGGTGGCTCGACAAGAACGGCACTTTGAACCTTCCGTGTGCGGTGTTCTCAGTACCAAGAAGGAGCCCGAGGCAGAAGGCGCCGATCGCGAAAGCCCACGACGCTGTTTTGTATCCACGCCAATGGCAGATGAGCCACGCAAAGACTAGAGCGACTAGCCAGATGCCACCAATCCACAAAAGGTTGTGCCACATCGTCGCGTTTCGATTGTCAGGCGAACATTTTCACAGAAGAAATGACATGTCCGGGTTGGACCGCGGGGCACTTCTCGCCCAGGCGCCACGAGGAGTGCCATCCTCAGGAGCAGGCGACAAAGCTATCGGCCCGTGCTTAATGCGAGCTTAAGTGGCGTCGGGAAGCGACAATTAGCGCCGGTTAGGTCAAGGCGCTCCGAAATCGACCACCTTATTTCCACGCCCGTGCTTCCCAGCTTCCAGGCTCGCAATGTCGGCACGTACCTTTTTGTAGTGATCCTTGGCGGCTTCGAGCGTTTTGAAAAACACGGTGTCGCGAAGCTCCAACTCATCGAGCGATGACAGGACGGTATATTCTTGCTCGATGTCGTGACCGTTCACGCTGAGGATTTCGAGTTCGACGAAACAGCTTTCGATGCCCACGATCTTGCCGATGGTGTCGTCACGCTCTGGGCCGTTCTCGTCGGCATCTCGT
This sequence comes from Candidatus Acidiferrales bacterium, assembly GCA_035603655.1. Lineage (GTDB taxonomy): Bacteria > Acidobacteriota > Terriglobia > Terriglobales > Acidobacteriaceae > Sulfotelmatobacter. The sequence continues at coordinate 1,595 of DATNKA010000306.1, forward strand.
CCCGAAGCCAAGAAATACTTGTCACGCATTCCAAGTCTCCACACGCGCCCAACGCGAAGCGATGGCTCTCACGACATATGGAATTGGCTACGCCCCTTGTCGAGCGTTCATGCGGGAAGCTACGGAACTGACACCTCTAGGCGATCTAAAACTCAGGTCTTCTCAAGCGGAATCCCCGCGGCACTATTTGGCACAGGCTGACATTTCCCGCGGTCCCGCATCAACGGAGCGTGTTGCGAGGCCGCATGTTGCCACGCTAACGGCAACGATCCCTTGGCCACGGTCAAAACATGATAATATGGGCCACCATCGATGTCCGTTGCGGGCACCGGCGTGTCGCCCCTGCTTATAGACTATCGAGGCGAAGATGACCGAAACCACGGTTTCGCCTCCTTGGGAACTTTGCGTAACGGGAATGGGCTCCGATGCCGCCGCTGTGGGGCTTATTCCTTTCGTGAAGGTGCGCCCGGCTAATTGGCCAGCATTTGAGGTTTACTATTCATTCAAAATTATAAGCCAAGTTGATTTGCCTCGCCTTATGCTTCGGGGTCCCGACGCGAATTCAATTCCGGCGAACCCAATGGATGACGAACATTTCCCGTCTGAC
>DATNKA010000307.1:0-7264 GCA_035603655.1 Candidatus Acidiferrales bacterium
CTGCAGCTCCAATAAATGTTCGCGGTCTTCAGTCAGGAGGGCTACTGCGATCCCATGCATGGTGCGGTTCTCGCTGATTTCTCTTGGTGTTTGCATGTTAGAAAGAGAGAGTACTCTTCGCCAAGTGACCTAAGTAACCGGTTGGGAGAATCCTTCGAAATATCTGTCGAGGAGACAGAAAAGTAGCGATCCGCAACGCAGAGGAACACAAAGACAGGTGCACTGCTGGATTACTCCCCGACCCCAATCCGTACTATTGATAGGCATTCTAAGCCAAGTCGGTGAGATTGGAAAGGTCCCAAATGGCGTAGTCGGCGACCCACCCCCATGCGGGATTTCACTTGGTTTGCCGAAACTTTGGGTTGAAGTAGGGAGGTCAATCAGTGGACTGAAACACGCGGAGTCGGACGCGCAACCGTCCGTTCCGTTTCGTTCAGATTGTGCAACGCCGAAATCCGGCGGAAGTCCGCGGAACTATTCTCCACCCCAGGCAGATATTCGTACCCGTTCAGGCAGACGGCCACGCCGATCTTAGTCTTCTCCGGCTTAGTTTCCCCCGCAGATGATTTCCAGCTCGTATCCGCCGCCTTCAGGACACGCAGAACCCGGCCCCGGCAGCGAACGCGCATATTCTCGCCGAGAGTGATTTCGGAAGGCATGTTCAAGGTGAGTTCGATCTCCGCACCCTCGGTCAGTCCCATGTCGGTAAATAAAAAGGCTCCGCGGGAACTGAGGTCTTGAGTGAATCCGACACCCTCGGAAGCGCTTGAGACATCACGTAGCGACACCGGGAGGTTAAATGCGAAGCGTTGCCCGATGCGACGTTCAACGCCAACCAAGGGAATAGTCATCGTCGTATCCCTTCCTTAGGGAATCGCCGGAGAGAGAGCAACAGCCACTGTAGCGCAGTCTGACCGGTCTGGAAAGCCAAAAATTTCGGTGCATGGAACTCGCCGGGGCTGCGCCACTCCTTCCAAACAACGGGTCGAGCCCTTCATCGAAACAGCATTCATTTATAGTGATCTAAAGGGCGGTTACCATCATCCAAAGAAGCCAGAGTGCCTGAGTCAAGAACCCCAATCGAGGTGGACCCGGCGGTGAACGGAGGAAACGCAACCTCCAGACAACCGTCGCGGTGGCAGGTTGCGGGTCGTGCCTTGCGCCATCGCAACTTCCAGCTGTTTTTCAGCGGCCAATTAATCTCCCTCATCGGCACCTGGATGCAAAGCGTTGCTCAGTCCTGGCTGGTCTACCGGCTGACTGGTTCAGCGCTGCTGCTGGGCGCCGTGGGATTCGCCAGCCAGATTCCTGTGTTTTTGTTCGCCCCGCTTGGCGGGATCACAGCGGATCGCTGCAACCGGCGGCACATCGTGATCGGAACGCAAGTGGCAGCGCTGCTGCTGGCGTTCGTGCTGGCGGTCCTGACACTATCGGGGAAAATTCAAGTCTGGCACGTGTTCGTGCTGGCGAGTTTGTTGGGGGTGGTGAACGCGTTCGACATTCCCGGTCGGCAGTCCTTTCTGGTGGATATGGTCGGCCGCGAAGACTTGATGAACGCCATCGCTCTGAACTCTTCCATGTTTAACGGAGCGCGCGTGATCGGTCCTGCAATCGCCGGGATTCTGGTCGCGAAGATCGGCGAAGGCTGGTGCTTCTTCGCCAACGCGGTGAGCTATATCGCCGTGATTATTGGTTTGCTGATGATGAGGGTGCAAAGCCCGGCGCGCGCCTTGATGGCATCGCCGTTCGAACACATGATGGAGGGATTTCGTTTCGTCAACCGTACTGCGCCCATCCGGGCGCTCCTTATGCTGTTAGGGCTCGTGAGTCTGGTGGGAATGCCCTACGTAGTCTTGATGCCGATTTTCGCCGACAAGATTTTGCATGGCGGCGCTCGAGGACTGGGTATCCTCATGGGCGCCACCGGAGTTGGCGCTCTGTTTGGCGCCCTTACTCTCGCTTTCCGCGAAGGCGTGAAAGGCCTCGGACGGTGGGTCGCGCTGTGCTGCGCGGGATTTGGCGCGAGTCTGCTTATGTTTTCACTTTCGCACAGCTTTTGGATTTCTGTAATTTTGCTGTTGCCCGTGGGATATTGCATGATGCTGCAGATGGCTTGCTCCAACACGTTGATTCAGGTGATGGTGCCAGACGCCCTGCGGGGACGGGTGATGGCCGTCTATTCCATGATGTTCATGGGCATGGCTCCCATTGGAGCCCTGTTGGGCGGAGCCCTGGCTGACCGGCTGGGTGCTCAAGTCACTGTGGCGGTCGGCGGCGTAGCCTCAGTGGCGGGCGCGGCATGGTTCGGATTGCAACTGCCGAAAATTCGCGTGGAAGCGCGCCGCCTGATCGTCGCCCAGGCGGCAGCCGGCGGCGAACCCTCGGAGATGACAGCCCAGGCGATCGAAGACTAGATATCGATTTCGCACCATGGCCGCCTGCACAACTGGATTGCGAGTGTCGGCCAATCGCTTTCACCCCACTGTTTGCATCCAGCCGGTCATCCCCCCTTCACACAGTCGCTCTCCGCGGTCCGCGTATACTGCTTGAACATCGGCAGAGGATCATGATATATCCGCATACTGTCTCATCGTATTTTTTCATTGTGCTCATCGATCCGCGACTTTGATGAGTGCGCGCGCCGGGCACAGTCACGCGATTTGGAGGACAACAATGATTTCCCTTCGGAAGTTCATGGCGTCCGCTCTTTTCCTGGGAGTTTTCACCGGAATGATGTTCGCTCAAGGCGGAGCCACGGGCGCCATTGGCGGGGCGGTCCAGGACGCATCGGGAGCCGTCATCGCCGACGCAAAGGTCAGTGTCAAGAATGAAGCAACCGGCGAGGTTTTGCGGCAAGTGACGACCGACGCATCTGGACTGTTCACGGCGACGCTGTTGCCGGTAGGCACTTACGCCGTGGAAGTTACCGCGGTGGGCTTTCCCGTGACCACATTTCCCGGCGTGGTGATACGCATCACGGAAACTACGCGCATGACCGCGGTCCTTAAAGTGAACTCGGTAAAAGAATTTGTGGAAGTTCAGTCTCAGGTGGAACAGGTCAACACCACAGATGCCACTACGGGGCAATCGCTGGGGGCGCAGACAATCACTGATCTTCCGCTGGCCACGCGAAACTTTCAGCAGTTGTTGACGCTCTCGTCGGGCGCATCGTCGGATTTGAACGGCGCCGCGCAACTCGGCCGCGGCAGTGTCTTCATCCACGTCAATGGCGGAAGAGAGGATAACAACAACTATCTGATCGATGGCATCACCGTGGCCGACTACGCCTTCGGGGAATTGACGTATACGCCTCTGCCCAGCCCGGATGCGATTCAGGAATTCAAGGTCAGCACCAGCCTCTACGATGCCACCCAGGGACGCAACGGAGGCGGCAACATCAACGCTACGCTCAAGAGCGGAACCAACCACTTCCACGGAGATCTCTGGGAGTACTTCCGCAACACCGCGCTCGATGCCAACGACTATTTCCTGGGCAAGGTCGTCGTCAAGCAGAACATTTTCGGCGGCGACATCGGTGGACCGATCGGACCCGCAGCCAAATTGGGCTTCTTTTATTTCAACCTTCAGGGCACGCGCCAGCGCAGCGGCGATTCGCCGGGAACGTTTATTAACAGTCCCAGCATTCCCTATGTTCCCATTCAAGACCGCCAGTCCGTCAGCCTGATGGCAACTGACTGCGGAGTGGCAAGCATTGATCCCGTAGCATTCAACCTGCTGAACGTAAAGAGCAATCAGTTCGGTGCGGGCGCCGGAGGGTACCTGTACCCGCTGCCGACCAACGTATCGCCCGCCACCCCCTGCCTCACTCCGGAGCCCTTCGTGCTCACGAATCCCGGAAAGTTTACGGACAACCAGTTCACCGCGAACTGGGACCGTGAGTTTCGCGGCGGCAAAGACCGTCTGTCGGAACGATTCTTCTGGTCGAATTCAGATACCTTTGAGCCCTTCGGCGCCGATTCTTTCGGTATCCAGACCGGAGGGCTACCCGGCACAAACAATCTGAATTTCCCTTTGGATATTCCTCTCCACAGCCGCTTCGGTAGCATTACCGAAACGCATGTGTTCAACAACAGCCTGATCAATGATTTCCGCTTTGGCATCAACATTATCAGCGACAAACTAAACAACGAAGCCCCCGTCACCGGGGCGCAAATCGGGATCAACTTGCCCACGGCAATCGGCGTAAACGGCCAGGCCGGAGATCCTAATATGTACCGGCTGCAGTTCGGCACCTTCGGCTTTGGGCCGTATACCACACAACTGCAATCCGCGCTGTCGAACAACTACACTTGGGTTGATACCGTGAGCTGGACCCACGGTCCACACCAACTACGTTTTGGTGGGGAGATCGACCGCGTCGCGATGCGCCGCAACTTACCGATTGCGGACAATGGATTGATCTTCTTCGTCGCCGGTGCCACTGGATTTGCCACGGACTTCCAGGCTTTTCTGGGGGGCTCGCCGCTCTTGGGCGAGGGCGGTGGCGGCCTGGGCAACCATGACTACCGCATTCCCGGCTATAGCTGGTTCGCGCAGGATGATTACCGGGTCAGCAAGACACTCACTCTCAACCTCGGTCTCCGGAACGAATTTATCGGCGCGCCCTATGACACGCTATGCCACACCGGCAACACCGATCCAACTCTGGCGCTCACCACCGGACAGCCCTATATCTATCCCAAATGCGTCAACAAGTTCGGTCTCAGCGGTATCAACGGTACTCTCAACCAAGCAGGACTGGACAATGAGTATGCCACCGTCTGGGAGCCGCGCATCGGCTTTGCCTACGACCTTGGCGGACATCACACCACCTCAATTCGAGGCGGCTACGGCATTTATAGCGTGCGGGAGGACTTGGGCGCAGTAGACAACCTGGCTATCGTTCCTCCGACCTACCCGTTCCTGGTCGGCTTCAATCCCGGACCAGACAGCCTGGCTAATCTCTTTGCGCACAGCGCCGCTTTCCCTAATGGAGTTCCACCGCTGGGCGCACAGCCTACCCAGACGTATGTCCCGACGGCCTCGATCTTGCAGAGCTTTCAGCCCACCTGCACGCTAGGGAACTCGTCCCCCGGCGTGGGGCAGCAATGCGCCGCCAGTTTCTCCGGCAACGTGAACAGCTTGATCGAACTCACCGTGCCGCTGCATTGGGTTGTGGGCACCACCCAGCAGTGGAACTTCACCATTCAGCGCGAACTGGGACGAGACTGGTTTGCCGAACTGGGCTACGTCGGCACCAAAGGCAGCCGCCTGCGTTCGACCTTTGATCCCGACCAGGCCACGCTGGCTACGCCGCAAAGTCCGGTCATCGTAAAGGGACAGGGTTGCGCCAATCTGCAGGCCGCGGGCCAGTCGTGCACGATCGTGGACTCAACCGTGGAAAATGCCAGCGCCCGTGCGCCTTTTCTAGGAATCGCCCCCCCGGACTTCGAGGACTTTGCTCCCAACTCCGATTCGCACTACAACGCGCTGCAAGCCACCCTGGCCCACCGCTTTGGCAAGGGCTTGTATTTTCAAAGCGCCTATACCTACTCCAAATCAATTGATGATGTCTCCACTGCTTCCGTGGCCTTCCTAACCCGCCTCAACAATCAGACCGATGGACGTGCTTCTCGCGGACTCTCCGACTTCGACCGGCGGCACCGCTTTGTGACTAGCGCCGTTTATCAGCTGCCATTCTTCGCCAGCGCCAGCGGATTCACCAAGGCAGCCCTGGGCGGCTGGGAAGCCAGCGGCGTGTTAATCCTGCAATCGGGCGCGCCTTTCTCGATTCTTGATCCAGCGGGCGGCAGCGCCTATGCTCTGGCCAGCACCCCGTCATCGACCGCCACGTTCAACCCCGGGTTCAGTTGCGCCAACGCTCCCAGCCGGGGCAGCCCAGAATCACGGCTGGCCAACTGGGTGAATCCCCTGGCTTACCAGCCGGACGCGACCCTGCCGCTTTCGACCGGCGGCCTGAGCGATGCTACGGGCTATGGCGACACGCCGCGCAATTGCATCATTGGGCCGCCGCAGAAGAACGTGGATTTCACTCTCGACAAGACATTCAAGCTGGGCGAACGGCAGAGTTTGCGATTCCGGACGGATTTCTTCAACCTGTTTAATCATCCGTCATTCCAAATCCCGGCAGCGACGTCGGTATCGGCGGCAGATGGCGGATCGGCGCCCATCACCTCAACCGTCGGTACGCCGCGCCTGATTCAGTTCTCGTTGAAGTATTCGTTCTAGAGAGTTTCTTGTGAAAGGTGCCGGCGGTCTTCTAAATGGCTTTGAATGGGCATGGCTTCAGCCGCGCCGCTGAGGATTAAAAAAGCTGGGGCTTTAGCCCCCGAGGAACTTGCGTTCCTCTTCCGACGATTCTTTGCGTTGAGGAATTCTAATTCTAGCGATACGCTTCTGACGGAAGACCCGTGATGCGGATGCCGCCATGGCCCTTATGTCGGATGTTCAGACCGATGAGCAGAGCCGTGATCTGTTCGAGGATGCGGGCGTTTTCCAATTTGCCGCCGTCGATGGCACGAACTCCGGAAATTTTGCCGGCCAGGGTGCGTGCGAACTGACTGGCGCCAGCGTCATCGCTGCACACGATGACGTCGCAGTCAATGGCTTCGTCGCCATTGAGAAGTTCCGCGGACAAATTATGGAATGCGGCGGCCACGCTCACTCCCTTCGGAACGAGTTCAGCGGCCTGTTGCGCGGCCGAGCCTTGCCAGACGCCAAGCGTGCGTGAGGCGCGTCCTCCAACCCCGGCCGCGAGCGCGACTGTAGCATCGATGAGAATGCTGCCAGCGCGGATTGCAGGCTTCAGTTGCTTGAGAAGCGTAGCCTGTCCTTCGAAGGGAACGGTAAGCACCAGAAGGCCCGCCGCGGCACAGGCCGCGCTATTTTCCATGCCGGAGACGCGAGCGTTGTCTCCGGATTTTTTTTTGATGTTGGTGGCTGCCTCTTCGGCGCGTTGCGCGTCCCGCGATCCGATGATGATGGTGTCTCCGGCTCGCGCCCAGCGCAGAGCCAGACCCATGCCTGCGGGCCCGGTTCCGCCAAGTATGGCGATGGGGCGAGAATCAGGCAAATTCCGGCTCCAGTATTTCTTCTGCGGTGAACTCCTCCAGAGGCAGCTTGATCTTGATGCGCGTGTAGGTTGTATTGCGCTCCGCGGGAATGCGCCCTGCCTCGAGAATCAGCGACTGGAAATCTTCCGGGCTGGTGTACTGACCGGCGGTGGCTCCAGCTTCGCGGGAAA
>DATNKA010000308.1:0-5087 GCA_035603655.1 Candidatus Acidiferrales bacterium
CGTGCCGGCCAGCCAGTTGCCGATCTTCGGAAAGCCTGGGCAACGGCCTGCAAGAAAGCCGGCGTCCGTCGCCTATTTCACGATCTGCGACGTTCGGCGTGCCGAAACATGGTGACCGCGGGAGTTCCTCAGACCATCGCCATGAAAGTGTCGGGACACAAAACCGATTCGATGTTCCGGCGCTACGCGATCGTGGCGGAGACGGATCTGCGCACCGCGCTCCGGCGGACGCAGGAGTACTTGAAGACGGTCAAGGATAACGTCGTCGCGATGCCAGTGAAGCGAGAAGGCGGACAATTGGCGGACAATAGGCATAGTGACGGGCGGCCGATCGCACGGAGGGCTTGCAAGTGATTGAAAACGTGAGAGAGATGGTGCGCCCTGAGAGATTCGAACTCCCGACCTTCTGGTTCGTAGCCAGACGCTCTATCCAGCTGAGCTAAGGGCGCTCCGGTCTGAAAATTATACACGACACAAGACTTAGGCCGCTCTCCGTGACGCAGGCCGCGCTGTTTCTAGCCCCAGCTAGCCCAAACGAAAAACCAAGTCCGGCCCGCTCACACCACTCGCGCCGCCGCACCCGGTCATTCTGAAGTCCGCCCGCGTAGAAATCGCCAACAGTCTCCTTCGCGTGACCGAGCCATGACCGTTCGATGTCACGCGGGACGCCCGCGCGCCGGATAACTTCGGAGCGAAAACGCCTGAATTCGTGGCTCCCGACGCCCGACGCCCGGAGAACGTTACGCTGTCCTATCCGCTGCAAAGACCATACGAACGTGGCAACGGCCTTGCTTAATATTCACAAACCAGAAATCGCTAAGTTTGTTGAACGCTACTGCAACGACATTCTGCCCGGCACCACGCTCGAGGTCTCGCCCGCAGGAGCGGAGCAGACGCCGTAACATTTCCGTGTCCTTGTGGCCAACGCTGCAGGGTTCACGTTGAGCAATATGGCGAGAGGAAGCCCTTCCGGCACGGCGCGAACCCTGCCCCCTAATTCTATGAGCATCATCGCCACACATTACGACAGCGAAGGCCGCAAGATTGCGGAGTCTATCGAGACCGCTGAGGACTTCGAAGGAAAACTGGAGCCGCGCCCCGCGACTCCGCAGGTAGCCCGCCGCGAAGTGTTCTTGGCCGAACAAGGAACACAGCGTCGCCCGGCAAACCCCGCGATGCGATGGTCAGAATTCTTCGAATGAAGTGACAACAAGTTTCCTCCCAGAAGGCTCCATCGTTGGGAGGCTTCGCCCGGTCAAAGACCGGGAAGGGCGATGGGGAGTGTGTGTAAGGGCCGAGTGAAGAGCCGATAACGCAGTTCGTAGAGGGGCTGCGCGGCGATGACGCACTCGGCCAAAACTGCCACGGGGTGACCCAAAGCACCTCGGCCACTTTTTTAAGGGAGGAAAAACCGGATGATAACGACCCCGTACCCTGTGGCTGGCCCGCGCCATCGCAATAGTCACCGTTAAGGCTGGCTTATATGACTGGAACGTCCGTTTGACGAACGACCCCGTATTTAGACTGCAAAAAATACCGGGGTTTTCAGTCCGCACTCCACGTGAATATGGAAGCGCTTGAGTTGCTTCGCGCACACTTCCTTTCGCAAACCGAACCAAAGCCTGACGCCCCGCCCGGTCCAAAAGCGAAGGACGAAAAAGGGCCAATGTTAGACAGCGTATGTTACTATGTGCGGTAGAGTACACACTTTTCCGCCGTGCCCGACCGGGCGACGGTCTCCTGTGCACTGGTGATTACGCCCGCTTCACGTTGGAGGCTCCAATTGGCGTCCACACCCGGCTACAATCCCAAATGTTCCATTTGCGCCAAGGAAGTTTCTTTGCACGATTGCAAGACCGATGAACAGGGCCGAGCAGTGCATGAGGCATGCTATGCCGAAAAAATGATGATGCAAGGTATCTCGTCGCGCCCCAGCACCAACGGTGGTTTCGACGCCGAAAGCTGAAGGACGGCTCCCCCGAATACTGGGCGGCTCGCTTACCCGAGAGCGGTTCGGTCCATCAGTTCAGCTATTTGCTTTTGAACGGGTGAAGTGGGCAGGTTGCCCTACTTATCGGATGAGGGTGGACGGCGGGCCGCCCGCGCAGGGGTATAGCCCATATAGCCCAACCGAGGGCGATTTTCAGAAGAGGAGCGCCCGTAGGCGACTCACGATACGGCACTTAGCGTTTTGAGCGTCACGGTTCGGTAGGGCGCAGGTTGACCACTGTAACAATTGCAGAGGGAGGAACGAACTGGCATCCACTCAATCCGGTTCAATTTGACCGACAGTCGCGTGCTTTCCCGCGTGAAATCCTAAGTCAGCCGGAAATCGTTGTAGCGTTTTCACCGGCAGACCGGCAACCTCCCGCCCACTCTCACCGCAAAATACAGTTTAAATTCAGCAGTTGCAGGAGCTTGCAACCGGTCGCAAAAATTAACACTCTTGACATATATGGCCGCAGTACTACACTCAGAATCGACGAGACCAGGCACGTGAGAGGGTCTTTTCGTGGCAAGCGGTGATTGCCAGGAGATGAAGTTATGAATTCGTTAGCGAAGTTCTCCCTGTGGCTGGTTCTGGCTACCCTCTTCTGTTTTGCTCCCGGCGCTTTCGCTCAAGGCCGGACCAACCCCCTGGTAGCCAGTCATGTCCGTAGCGTCACGAGCTACACCTTCACTTCAACTTTTCTATTCGACCCAATTGGCCACAAGCAGGATAATAACAACAAGTGCGACCCCCACGGTCGCAATAAATGCGCAGCCGTGCCTGAAGGCGGCTCGGCCTTGATATACGTCGTACTAGCCAGCCTTACTTGCTTGGGCGCCATGGTTTTGCGTTCCCGCCGGCAAAGTGCGCGCTAGAGGATAAGTCTAGAAGACACTTATCCCGCCAGAGCGTTCAAGTCCAGGGGTACGCCTGTTTTGCCGGGTGCAGTAGTAAATCTTTCCAGTGGCAGAGCAATTCCTACAAAGCGTACAGAACTGCAGCCTTGCATTTTGAGCAGCTTAAGAACGGCACGCCATGTGCTAATACATAGAACAGACGAAGTGGCGCGCAACGGGGCGCTCCAAGGATGACTTCGGCCAGAGGTTCTCTTGGGCGCCCCTTGCATTAAGAACGAAAGAGGTTTCCTCCCCCGGTCGCCTCCCCCCTTCTCCCAGGTTTTGTAAGGGTTTTAAGCCAGTGCCACGATTTCGCGAGCGTCGATCCCTGCATGACGCAGCAGTTTCGCCACTGCGTCGGCGTTCAGCCGGGAGCCATCGTATCCCACGCGGACGGTGCGATCCACGTCGTTGAACTGAACCCCTCGCACTCCGTACACCTCTCGCATCCCATCGATTGCCCGTAACGCGGTTTCGCCGGGCACAATCACATAGCGGAAAACAACATCAAGATAAGTCATTCAGGATAGTCCTTGCGATTACAAAACGCGCCCTAAGCCTTACCAGGCTGAATCCAATATAAAGCATCTCCCATCGAAGTGATAAGAATGCCTCTCTTTGCCCTTAACCCTTGGCAGCTAGAGTAAGGTTTTTCGTTAACGCGGTTGGGATATCGACCTGCCGATCGCGCACGCAATAACGGAGTCGAACCGGTCGCGTAGCGGATCTTGCTCACACTTACATTGATGTCCAGGAAGTCCTCCAACCCGGCCTCCACACTGGAACGAGATCCAGTTTGCGGAATGAAGGTCAATCCCGGCGACACCAAAGACGTCTACGGTCTCGGTGGGAAGAATTATTATTTTTGTTGCACGCCCTGCCTGGAAAAATTTAAAGATGACCCAAATAAATATCTAAGCTCGACCCCGCTTGCAAAACCCGCGGGATTAGTAATGCTCGGTTCTGCCCAGGCAGCCTCCAAAGCTCTACATAGTCGGGAACACGAAGACGGTCAGGGACATGAATACGATGCGAAACATTCTTGGTCAGCGCCGGCCGCTATAGCTTCAGCCTACGTCTGCCCCATGTGCCCCCTGGTCCGCGAAAACAAACCGGGCGCCTGCCCCTCCTGCGGCATGGCCCTCGAAGCCGACGTCCCCGTCGCCCCCACTCGCACGGACTACACCTGTCCCATGCACCCGGAGATCGTGCGCCCCGCGCCCGGTTCTTGTCCCATCTGTGGCATGACCCTCGAGCCCCGCACCATCGCCGGCGCTTCTGAAGCCAATCCTGAATTGCAGGACATGACTCGCCGCTTTTGGACGAGCCTCGCCCTCACCGCACCGCTGATGGCTATCGCCATGGGCGCAATGTTTTCAACTAGGTCGTTGCACCGCATCCTGCCCGGCGCAGCGCTGCCCTGGCTCGAACTCGCATTAGCCACCCCGGTCGTTCTTTGGGGCGGATTACCTTTCTTCCAGCGCTTCTGGACTTCACTCGTCAAGCGCAGCCCCAACATGTTCACCCTAATCGGTATGGGCACCGGCGTGGCTTATGGGTACAGCCTGGTCGCCACCCTAGCGCCACAGACTTTCCCGGACTCGCTGCGCGGCATGGCCGGCTATCCGGAGGTTTACTACGAAGCCGCCGCCGCGATCACTACTCTAGTCTTGCTCGGCCAGGTCATGGAGTTGCGCGCCCGCAGCCGCACCAGCGCGGCCATTCGTGCTCTGCTCGATCTCAGCCCGAAAACCGCTCGCTTGCTCAACCACGACGGCACAGAGTTGGATGTTCCCCTCGAACGAGTCAAGCCTGGAGATCGCCTTCGCGTGCGCCCCGGGGAAAAAATTCCGGTCGACGGCGCGCTCCTCGAAGGCCAGAGCACCGTTGACGAATCGATGATCACCGGGGAGTCCATGCCAGTAGAGAAGTCTCCCGACAGTAAAGTCATCGGAGCGACCATCAACGGGGCCGGTTCGTTCGTTATGCGCGCCGAGAGAGTCGGAGCCGAAACCGTGCTCGCCCGTATTGTACAACTGGTAGGCCAGGCGCAGCGCAGCCGGGCTCCCATCCAGCGCCTCGCCGACCGCGTGGCGAAATGGTTTGTCCCTGTTGTTGTAGCGGTCGCAATCATTACTTTCATCGCGTGGTTCTTCCTTGGTCCACAACCGCGTCTCGCGCACGCGCTGGTGAACGCTGTT
>DATNKA010000309.1:0-2822 GCA_035603655.1 Candidatus Acidiferrales bacterium
GCCGGTCAGACTGTCGGAATTCGAGATGCGATGATCAAACCTGGTGATGAAATTGTTCTCGTTGGCAATGGTCGCTACATTCACGTTGAAGGTTTGGACGCCGGGGACGCCGTTCCCACCGGTGTCCGGAGAGCCCGCTGGCGCAACTGGCCACAGGGCCAGATATGGCACGATGGCAGGCGACAGTAGAGAATAGGTTCGGGCTGCGGCGTCCGGCACATGGACAGTTCCGGAAGCCTCCTGACTCTGGCGAAATCCCTCGTAGGAGACAAAGATAAAAGTTCGGTCTTTCACGATTGGGGCGCCAGCGGATCCTCCAAACTGAATACGCCGAAACGGCGCGATCGTCGGACCGTCAAAATAATTTCGGGCATCGAAAATGCTGTCGCGGTCAAAGAAGAATCCGGTCCCGTGTACTTGATTGGTACCGGATTTCGTGATGGCATTGATGATTGCGCCGGAGGTTCTTCCGTATTCCGCCGTGTACCCAGTCGTGATAACGGAAAATTCCTGGATAGCATCTACTCCAAGATTCAATCCTGTGGAGCCGCCTGGGGCTGCGTTGGTATAGTCGTTAATCGAAACGCCGTTTAGGCGATAACTATTTTCATTGGGACGATGCCCGGAGTCGCTTAGCTGGTTGCCGAAGCCGCGATTTCCCTTGTTCGCATTGAACGAAGTGGTTGCCTGGTTCGGGATATTGACGATGCCAGGTTCAAGGGTTGCCAGGCTTGTCCAGTCGCGGCCATTCAACGGCAGTTCGCGGACAGTTCTAGAATCCACGGTGGAACTTACCGCTGACGAGGAGGTCTGCACGTCAGGCGGAGTACCCACCACCTGAACCGTCTCACTTACTTCTCCCGGCTTCAACGTAATGTTGAGAGACTGTTGCGCACCGACGGTAAGAGTGATTCCCTTTTGCACCGCCTTCGAAAATCCCTTGCTTGACGCCGACACTTCGTAGGATCCCGGCAAGAGATTGGGCGCTGAATAGAAACCGTCGCTATTTGAGGTGGCTTCGCGAATCTCTGAGGTCGCGTCGTTCTTGATGGAAACCGTCGCATTGGCGATCGATGCCCCCGACGGATCGCTCACCGACCCGGAAAGGGTCGCGCCCGCTACCTGCGCTTCGGATGGCAGCGACCAGAACAGGCTCAACAGAATCATGAGCACCAACCCCATCGCAAGACTAACCGCCGCCGTCAATCTTTTTTGGATCGTCATCGTATCCTCGCTTCGTGGCCAGGAAGTGATTTTGTGCCGCGCTCTACGCAGCGGGCTTCTTGGTGTTCTTGTAACGCCTCTCCCACAACCCCGGGTTTCGAGCATTCGCAGGTGGGTCCCAAAGCGAACCGGGTCACTTTGCGCATGGCGAGGGGTCTGGCGCAATCCTTGCGGCGTCTGATGCGACACATTTACACATCCCCGAGCTTCTGTTTGAAAATAAAGAGGATAGAGTTTTTCCTCTCCGATTTTGACGTTGCATTTGTACAGGTCTATACTCGCTCACGGCGCTTTAGGAATCATGGGCACTCCAGCCACTGTTACGAGGATTCTCCATTTCGGTGTATTTGAGGTGGACCTCAAGGCTTGCGAACTGCGCAAGCACGGCCTTCGACTCAAGCTCCCAGAACAGCCTTTCCAGATTCTCTCCGTCCTTCTCGAGAACCCGGGCGAGATTGTCACACGGGACGAATTACGCAGCAGGCTCTGGCCCGGCGACACATTTGTCGATTTTGACCACGGACTGAACAATGCCGTGATGCGTCTTAGGGAAGTCCTGGGCGACTCTTCCGAAAGCCCGCGCTTCGTCGAAACCATACCTCGGCGGGGCTATCGCTTCATTGCCCCCGTAGCGGGGCCCTTTCTCCCGGCAGCATCCACGACTCAGGCTGAGGAGCTAAACCGGCAAATTCCCGCCGAGGTGACCAAGCCCCAGCTGCCTGAAGCGGCAACTGCAGAGGTTCGGTCCGAAGCGGCAGGCCGCCACTGGCCGCCGATAACCCGCCTGGTAGTAGTTAGCGTTGCGATTTTATTTGCGTGCCTTCTCACCACGGCTGGCTTGTACCGTTACCGTCGTGCGGGTGAGCAGCCGGTTCCATCACAAAACAAGTCGCTGGTCGTGTTGCCTCTGGAAGATCTATCCGGAGATAAAGAACAGGAATACTTTGCTGACGGCATGACCGATGACCTGATCGCCAACCTGGCGAAGATTCATTCGCTGCGAGTAATTTCCCGTTCGACGGCGATGAGCTACAAAGGTAGCCACAAGCCTCTGTCGCAGATCGCCAGCGAACTTAGCGTGGACGCGGTGGTTGAAGGCACAGTTCTCCGGGTTGGCGATCGCGTCCGCATCACTGCGGAACTGGTTCAAGTATCTACGGATCGTCACCTTTGGGCCGACACCTACGAAAGCCAGATGGGCGACATCCTGGCCCTGCAGAATCGTGTTTCTTCCGCCATTGTGAATGAGATCCGGATCAATCTAACCCCGGAGGACCAAGAGAGGCTCTCGCGGAATCCGGCGGTAGCGCCGGAGGCGTACGAAAACTATCTGAAGGGGCGCTACTACTGGAATAAAAGATCGGACGAGAACTTGACGAGAGCCATCGGATACTTCGAAGAGGCTACGCATCAGGCACAGCAGTATTCGCTTGCCTATGCCGGGCTCTCCGATTGCTATGCCATTATCAGCGCGGAGATTTTTGGCACCATGTCCCCAGCGCAAGCCGCGCCGAAGGCGAAAGCAGCTGCCCTGCATGCGCTTGACATTGATCCCACACTGGCCGAAGCGGAGACTTCGCTCGCTACCGTCAGGTTTA
>DATNKA010000310.1:0-23664 GCA_035603655.1 Candidatus Acidiferrales bacterium
CGTCGAGTTGCGCCAGAAAACCGGCCGCAGCCTGCACCGGATATTGTGCCGCTGCATCACCGCCCGGCAACGCGGCAGTGCGCAAATGCCCGATGCGTTCAAAGCCCCCTTTAATACTGCCTACAAAGATCTCGCCACCCCAAATGCTGCCGTCGTCTCCGTAACCCGTGCCATCGAAGCTGACTCCGATTACTCGCCTCTCCCATTCTCCGCGCTCCGCCAGCACCGACGCGATGTGGGCCCGATGATGTTGGACGGCGAGACTGCTGGGAACTCCAAGCTCTAATGCATGAACGGTAGAGGCATACTGCGGATGGCTATCGTGAACCACCAGCAGTTCTTCCGGTCGAACTTCATACATCGAAATTAAATCCTGGATCGTTTCCTGAAACGCCCGCAGCGATTCATAGTGCGTCAGGTCCCCGATGTGCTGGCTCATAAATGCTTGTCCATCAACAACCAGTGTGACTGTGTTTTTCAGGTCAGCGCCTACCGCCAGAATCGGGCGCTCAGTTGGCAAGTTTGCTACGGCACCTGGAGCATAGCCCCGCGCGCGCCGCAGGATAACGGGGCCAAACACTCCGTCCCGCGCCACCGAGTCGTCCACTCGTCGGGCAATCGGGCGCTCACCAATCAGGAATGCATCCGCGATTTCAGACAGCCGGTCCAGTGCCTCTTCATCTTCGTAAGCGATCGGTTCACTCGATCGATTTGCACTGGTCATCACCAGCACTTCCGGCGCACCTGCCGCGAAGAGCAGATGATGCAGGGGTGTGCTAGGCAGCATCACGCCGAGTTCGATATTCTCTGGAGCCACTTCTGGAGCGACTCGTTTGCACTCAGTTCTTGCCGGCGCAAGCACAATCGGCCTAGCGGTGGAGAGCAGCAGCTTTTCGACCTGGGATGAAACCTCGATCAAGCCGCGCGCAACCTCCAAATCTCTTGCCATGATCGCGAAAGGCTTTTCCTTGCGATACTTGCGCTCGCGCAAAGCCGCCACAGCAGCCGGATTCGATGCATCACACGCCAGGTGATAGCCACCCAATCCTTTTACCGCGAGGATGCTACCCTCTTTGAGAAGCTGTGCAGCGGTACGGATACTCTGCCCGCTTCCATGTACGTCCTGCTCGCTCTGGTGCAAATGGTAGCTGGGGCCGCAAGCAGGGCAAGCAACGGGCTGAGCATCGAAACGGCGATTGTCGGGGTCTCGATATTCTGCTGCGCAATAGTCATCCAAAGGCCAATCGCGCATGGTCGTGTTGACCCGGTCGTAGGGCAGGCGCAGGACAACCGTATAGCGCGGACCACAATTCGTGCAATTGATATAGGGGTACCAGTAGCGCCGGTCCGATGGATCCAACAATTCCTTCAAGCACCCGCTGCAGACGGGAAGATCTGGGGAAATGCGGACGGTAGGCCGGTCGCGGCGCTGGCTCTCGCGAATGGTGAATTCACTCAGGCCACGAGGCGTGGCGCTCTGTACCTCGATTTCCTCAATGCTGGAGGCGGGAGGAGGCTGTGACTTTAGGTCCCGAACAAATGCCAGCAATGCTTTGTCGGCGCCCTCGAGAAAAATCTCTACGCCTGCCTCGCCATTCAGTACCCATCCGGTCAGAGTGTTTTCGCGAGCCAATCGATAAACGAACGGACGAAAGCCAACTCCTTGCACTACTCCGCGAACTCGAATGGAGCAAGCGCTGGGCATTCTTACTCCACATCCAAGAAGCAACTGCGGCCCTGCCAGCCGATTTGGATCACTTTGCCATCTTCAACCAGCACCGGCACACTGCGTTGTCCCGCTGCCAGTTCACGCATTCGGTGACGCGCCGCGGCGTCGGCTTCGACGTCGTATTCGACAAATTCGCAACGCTTCCATTCCAGCCACTCGCGCATTTCCTCAGTATGGGGGCAGCGCGCTGTGCCGAAAAGTTCAAGCTTGGCCACGGCTCAGCCCCTCCAGTGTTTCGCGGATGATGTGGTAGATGGAAGCTTGTACTTCCTGAATGCGCGGGATGTAGTCGCATTGGACAACCAGAGGAAAGTCTGCCAACTGTCGGCGGCGAATCTCGCCGCCGTCATAACCCAGCAGGGCAACGGTCAACAACTTCCGCTTCCGAGCCTCTTCGAGCGCCATGACGATGTTGCGCGAGCCGCCGCTGGTGGAAATGCCGATCGCAATGTCCTGCGGGCGGGCCTGCGCGATAAGTTGTCGGAGAAAAATCACTTCAGTGCCCACGTCGTTGGCGACCGCGGTGATGTTAGCGGGCTCCATGGAAAGCGATATAGCCCGAACCGGACGATAGCCGGAGGGCGGCAGCACGCAATCGATGGCGAAGTCATTGGCATCCGTCGCTGACCCGCCATTTCCGAACAGGATAAGCTTGCCACCCTTCGCGAGGCGCTCACAAATCGCCAGGGCAGCATTACCGATTTGCTCGGCCTGATCGCTAGCCACTTGCGCGCGCAACTTCGAGTCGTCCTGCACCTTCATCCCGATCGAGGTCGCCACTTCAGATTCCAAGTCCCGGGTCTGCTGCTTTTCCTGACCGAGAAATGGATAGAGGAAGCCGGCGTCTCCAACATCGTGGCCTAGTTCGCGATGTTCCAGAAACACATGTACGCTCTCCCACAACGTATGGTAAAGAATTTCAATAATTTCCTGATGAATGAACGGATCCGGCGTGAATCCTTCCACCGCGTAGGAGCCTTCCAAACCGGAAAGGGCGAAGGTCAGGGCATTTCGAGCGTGGGCAAACCCCAGAGCGGAACGGATCTCATCGTCGCCCTGCGGAGGCCCGAATCCCATGACGATGTCTTCGGGACAAAGTATCGTTTCCAGCCAGGGCCTGAAAAGCATGGAAAGATCCAGCGCGGGAAGGGCGCGCTTTCCGACAATTACGGGATGAACAAACTCGACGGAGACGTGTTGGGCATCGGTCGCGTAGGGACCGCGTCCAAAGGCGAGCAGGCGCCCTCCCCTGAGGAATCGCTCGGACATAGAGCGGCATGCTTGCGCCAAGCGGGGTGCTTCCCGAGAAAAAAAAGCCTCGACGATCAGGTTCCGCGCGAGCAGGCGCTCTTCCACTTGAGTCGCCAGCCCACAAACTGTGGCCATGGCACTACCCTAGAAATCCTAACAAATGCGCGGCAGGGGATCGCCGACCAGCATATCCACAATCCTGCTGCCACCGTAACGCGTGGTGACCAGAACCGCGCCAGATGGCTGTTCGCGGACTTCTCCGATAATCTGGGTATCTTGGCCGCCAGGCGCCGAGTTCAAGGCGTTGAGTGCGGCGTCTGCATATTCGGGCGCAATCACTGCGAGGAACTGGCCTTCGTTCGCAATATGCAGGGGGTCCAGCCCTAACAACTCACATGCACCGCGGACTGCGTCGCGCACCGGAATCATTTCTTCCATGAGAACAATGCCGAGGCCGCAGTCGCGGGCCAGTTCGTTCAGCGAAGTGGCCACACCGCCACGCGTCGGGTCGCGCATCCAGCGAACAGCGGGCCCCGCTTGGTGCGCCAGGGCCTCAACCAGCGGCAGAACAGAGCGAGTATCAGAGTGCAGATCGGCCTCCAGGTCGAGTTCTCCACGCGCCAGAAGAATGGTGATACCGTGATCGCCGATTGGACCGGAGAGCAGAATCTTATCGCCCGCGCGGACCGACCTTGGATCGATCTTTAATCCCTGAATAGGCCGGCCGATTCCGGTGGTGGTGATGTACATCGAATCAGCTTTTCCATGCTCGACAACTTTTGTGTCCCCACCTGCGATCCTGACTCCAGCGTCGCGCGCAGCGCTTCCCATGGCACGCACCTCAGCCTCCAGCACCGGCGTCGGCAGCCCGGCCTCGAGCACATACGTGACCATCATGGCTTCAGCTCTCGCTCCTGAAACTGCGAGATCGTTTACCGTTCCGTTCACTGCAAGTTCTCCGATTGATCCGCCGGGAAAAGTCAGGGGCTTGACGACAAAACTATCGGTGGTGATGGCAATCCTTATTCCATTGAAATCAAGATGGGCCGCATCTCCCAACGACTCAGCAGAGGAGCCAATAAGCAAAGGGGCGAAAAGACCTTCAATGAGCCGGCGGCTAGCCTTGCCTCCGGCGCCGTGAGCCATCTCGATCTGCGGCTCGCGGAAGCGAACCTTGGCGGGCGGGGCTTGAAGCGAACCCTCGCCTTCCGCACCGTTCAGGCCGCCGAGCTTATGCTGTTCACCATTGCCGTTTTGCGGTGTTCGTAATTGAAGTACGCTGCGCATGATCCCTCGGATGAAACCATAAGTGCGCCAATCGGATGTTCGGGGGTGCACTCGTTCCCAAAGAGCTTGCATTGATGAGGCTTCAGCACGCCTTTGAGCACTTCCCCGCACTGCGCCGCCTTGGGATCGGTCACTCGCACTCCGGGAATAACGAAGCGCCGCTCCGCATCCCAGGTTGCGTAACTTTCCCGGAGGCGCAAGGCTGACTGAGAAATGAACCCGAGTCCCCTCCATTCAAAATAGGGGCGTAACTCAAACACCTCCGCCATGGCTCGAAGCGCCGCACGATTCCCCTCCCAGGGTACGACGCGCTTGTATTGATTCTCGATCCTGGCTTCATCTGCCTTCAGTTGGCGCAGCACCATCACGATGGACTGTAGAATATCCAGCGGTTCGAATCCGGAGACCGCAACCGGTTTACTCTCATTTTTCGCGATCCACTCGTAGGGCCGACAACCGATAACCGTCGAGACGTGACCCGGACCGATGAATGCGTCGATCCGCATGTCCGGAGAGTCGAGGATCGCGCGGATGGCGGGAATAATCGTCACGTGATTGCAGAAAACCGAAAAATTCCCGAGGCCCTGTGCCTTGGCTCGCATCAGGGTCAGCGCTGTCGATGGAGCCGTGGTCTCAAATCCGATGGCAAAGAACATTACGTGCCTGTCGGGATTCTTTTCCGCAACTTTGAGCGCATCAGCAGGAGAGTAAACAATCCTCACATCTATGCCTCGCGCCTTATGCTCCAATGGACTTCCCTGCGTGCCCGGGACCCGCATCATGTCCCCGAAGGCGGCGAATATCACTTGGGGATCTTGGGCAATGGCCAGGCCATCATCGATTCTGCCCATGGGAAGCACGCACACCGGACAGCCGGGACCGTGGATTAATTCAATATTCGAGGGAAGCAGATCCTTGAGGCCAAAACGATAAATGGCATGAGTATGTCCGCCACAGACCTCCATGATGCGGTAGTGGCGATTGGGGTCGGCGAGGCGGCGAATCTCTGCTGCGGTTCTGCTGATGACCTCGGGTTCGCGAAACTCGTCAACAAACTTCATGCGCAATCCTTTACTTACTTAAGCCTGGCTCGTACGGAGATAGTTCACGACTCTTCCCGGTTCTCCGTGTTTTCCAAGCCGTAACCTTGAACCTCTTGTATCGCCGCCTCCGCCTCGCCCAGTGCTCTGAGCGTACGCATTTGATCGAGAGCGTCTTCCTCGCTGATTTTGCTCATCGCGAAGCCGACATGAATGAGGACCCAGTCTCCCTCGACTGGCAAACTATCCTGCAGTAGTCCCAGGTCAACCTTGCGCCGTACACCAACCACATCGATCACCGCGATATTCGGCTGATCAGGATAAAGTTCGACGACTTGTCCCGGTATGGCCAGGCACATAAAACTACTCTTTCCTTCGCGCCAGGATGTTAAATGAAAACTTTAATTCGTCTTTAACCTTCAGTGCGCCTCCCGCCACGGATGCCAGTTTCAGATCATAGTCAGTTTGCAGCACTGAAAAGTTTCCGAAGGCGCGCAACGAGTCTCCGGTAACCGCCACCTGCGCCGTAACAGTCTGCGAGTGAGTGATGCCGTGCATGGTCAAATTGCCATTCAGGGTGACCGGATATTGGCCTTCGCCGGCTTTTTTGGCGGCGATGTTCGAGCACTCATAAACGATCTCAGGATATGCGGAGGTCTCGAGAACATCCATCTGCATGACGCGTTCGATCTCGCGCCGGTCTTTATCTGAGATCTCGTCCGTAACGGCTAAAGACTCCGCCTTGATCGTAATTCTTACGGAAGAATGCTCGATATCGTCGGGATTCACTTCCGCTTCGCCGGAGAAGTCACGAATAGCGATCTTGGGGCTGTGCCCAAAAGCCGACAGCAATCCTCCGGAGAAAACCTGCACTGTGAATTGGCTGGCTCTCGCGTCGGTAACGTAATGAAGGCCAGTCTTCGTGGTTGATTCCATCAACAGCAGCCCTCACATGTTCCGCAGTTTTAAGTACCTGTCAAGATCCGGCAAGGCGGCCGTCAGAAGACTTCCCACCCCGAGTTGCCCAAGATAGCGTCGAACCGTCGGGTTGGAAAGAATCAGTCCCGTCCCAAATAGAATCAAGGCCGCTCCGCCAAGCATGTACAGCGTTTCCTTATCAGTTCCCCCGTGATTGCCGTCTTTGTACAATTCCACCGCCATGCCAATCTCCTCTCAATGGTGAGTGTTGTTCACGGTTGTTGCCACCAGGTTATCTCCGTTTAATAGCTTTTCGATCACCGATTCAACCAATTTCACGGCTTCGTCGATAACAGCTTCGATGGGCTCACTGAGACCCATCTGACCTTCCTCGGGGCCGAGCGTGCCAGGTTCACAACCCACAAGAAGCACACGCTTCAAAGGACCCATGGAGCTGGCAAGCCGCAGCACGTTCAACGGATTCATGCCATGAGCTTCGACCGCGGCCTGCGGCTCTTCTGCACCGCCTAAGTCACGTAGATCAGGTTCAATTACATACAGAGTGCCCGCCGGTTCGCCACGCGGACATGCATCCACCAGAATCGTGGTGTCGTATCCGTCAAGTAAGGCGTAGGCAAGGTCGTATCCTCGGATGCCGAAGTCAGTTACTCGAACCGTCTCCGGCAAAGCGCGAGTGGACAAACGCTTTGCAACTTCGACCCCGAAGGCATCATCGCCCAGGAAAACATTGCCGATCCCCGCGACGAGAACGCTGGGCAATTTGTGCACGGCCGTTTGGTCGTCAGCGCCAGGAGGCAGAGCTTCGACTTCTTCTGGAGTGAAAAAGAAACGATGGCCGGGCTGGCGCATCAGGCCGATATCTCTGCCCGGATCGTCATCGACGACTACACCAAGGTGGATTTTTCCTTCGTAGTCCTGCTCGATGGATTCGATAATTGCGGTCTTACCGGCAAGGGCGATGTCCATGACGTCACCGCCGGATCGCGGACGAAGCTTGACCCGACTGCCGGGACGCAGCTCGACATCAGAAACGCGCAAATCGCCCACGGGCCGCTTGGCTTCCAGAAGTTGCCATTCCCATTCGTTCATGGCATCTCCTCTTTCAACGAACGCAGCTCCCTCAGCGTTCCGTGAAGCTTCGCGAGATGCTCCATTGGAAGAGCTTCGGTTCTTTCAAGAATCCTGCGGGCGCGGTCATCAATGCTTCGCATCTCGCGCTTCTCGTCATCCGTCATCGTCATGATGCGCAGAGCGAGAATCTCATCGATCTCGGTGCCGTCGAACAAGTCGCCCGGACTCTCCGGCGCAATTTGCGGGTAATCATAGAGGATAATGGGCGAGGCAAGCATGGTGTCGCGCTCCCCTTCTGCTCCGACCAGGACGGGCCAAGCTCCAATATTTTCGCAACTGGTGGCGAGGGTTTTCAGCTCTTCCGGCGGCTCAAGCAGGGACACGAATTGACCATCGGCAACACCCAGAAGCGTGTGGGCGGAGACGAGCGAACGCATCAGGGCCGAGTCCCGGCTAGTCTCGTCGGGGTCGCCTTCCAACCGAGCGAGATTCTCGACCCGCACCTGGAGCTTGAACAGATGATCACCAGCGCGCCAAGCCTTGATTTCAATAAACCCGTAAACCGAGTCCTGCTTTCGTTCAATGGTTCTGATCAGCCTTCCGCTCTGATCTCGCAGGAATTCCGTTTCTTCTTTGGCGGGGAAAACAAAAGTTCGTTGGAACGGTTCGACAGTAAAGGCATTCAAATTGTGCACCGGAACGGTTTCTTCACATTCGATGGCTTCTTGCCAGGGCGCCGATAGGCAGTCGAACGGTGGGGAAACAGATGCCCCGGGCGCGCAGGCTGGCTCAGTTTGCCCGCGAACAGTGCGAGCCACCAACTTCAGGAAACGCACTCTTACCTCGATTGCCGGGACAGCACCCTGGACCAGGCACTCCGTCTGCATCCTCCACACGTCCGAACCACTCTGCGCTTCGCTATAAGGTTTGGGATAGAGCACGCCAAAATTGAAGCGCTGACGATTCTTCACCGAGGACGGACGGTAGGGGTACAGCATGTAACCCTCGTACAGCACCGCCTTCGCGATCGCGTCAATGAGCTGAGTGTTCATCGCTTGGCCGTTTCCTCAAGCACGGGAAGCATGCTCTCCAACGCTTGCTCCCATGTAGGGATTCCGCGCTCGACCTTGTATTGATAAATTCTCTCGAAAACATCGCGACGCAAACAAAGCCAGGCGCTATTGGGATAATAAATATCCATCATTTCGTGCCAGGCTTTCACCGGAAGCCGGAAGCGAGCTTCTTTATCCCAGGGAATTGGCGCCACCTGCAGCGCTCCATCCTCATCGGCGTAGAAAACGGTTCCGCTGAAAAGAAAATTCAAAGGAACATCCCCATCCGCCAGGCCATGAAAATATTTGGTTGCCGCTACATTGAAATCGAATGTACAGTGCACGGGAACGTCGACCACTGCAGTATCCTGAAAAGCAGGAGCGACCACGCTGGCATGAGTCCACAGCATGGTTTTCAAGGTCTGACTCCAGCGTTCCGCTTCGCCAAACAAATCTCGCAGCTGATTTTGGTTGTCCGTGGTGTATTGCCGCCGTGTTACCTCCAGTTGGATCTGA
Source organism: Candidatus Acidiferrales bacterium (assembly GCA_035603655.1). Taxonomy (GTDB): domain Bacteria; phylum Acidobacteriota; class Terriglobia; order Terriglobales; family Acidobacteriaceae; genus Sulfotelmatobacter. The sequence continues at coordinate 8,886 of DATNKA010000310.1, forward strand.
CAACGCAGGGCCACCGAATGTATGGTCTCGTTGGCTGTGGCATTCGCGATGCGGAGCTTGAATAACAGCGTGGGCGCTGCAGTGAAGCGCTGCGGTTCTGCCTTCTCGACTTGAAAGCTCAGGTCAGGCATGCGCGTCCTCTCTGATCACTGTGGCGCGCTGCTTCAATCCATCGAAGAAGCCGCCAATCCGTTGCCAAACCTCAGTTCCACCGGAAAGCCCGCGCCAACTGGAGCGAATCAGGCCAACCAGTTTGTAGCACTCGTCGATAGGAAGCACGTAATATTCTGGAGCGGCAAATCCTCGCGCATATCCGACGCGGTTGACGAGGAGAGCTTCGACATCAGATTCCAATTCTTGAAGGACAGGATTGGCATCTTCGATATCCGTCCAAGTCTCGAGCGGCAACAGCGACTCCGTTGCGCCGGCCGGACTCGGATAGAACGCGACCACTCTAGCGTCCGGCGTACTCCGAAAAAAGAAAGCCATGCTGATGGGCACCATCAGGCTTTCCCACTGGCCATCGGAAAGATGGAAATCCGCCAGGACCAGTACCCTCCGCGGCACACGCTTGTACTTCGTTCCCATGGCGCTGAATAAAATGGCGCAGGCGTTACAACTGCACAACAGCTTTCGGCGGCCGGGCTCAATCAGGTGCGCGTGCTCGGTGGCAACTTCGGCACTGCACAGTTCACAGCGCTCGACATCGCGCCGGCGGGGCCGGATGAACTGGCGAAGCGCTCCGAATGCGTTCTCGTATCCCGGTTGGACTGGCTTCATTCTTGGCCAACGATCAGTTTCTTATGACCCCGAATAGTCGGGGAAGTCTAACTCTTAAGTTGGGCCGCTCATCACGAAGGGACCGCGATCGCTCCGCCAAGTTTGCCGAGAGGAACAAACCCAGCTGAACCTGATTTTTCGTCCAAGCCCTCAATCACCAAAGCGTTCATGTCGGGCGCAGCCTCGTAAAGCGCTTCCTCTACCATGGATTTGAGAGTCTTCGCCGTGGATCCACACCCATGAGCGTTGACCTGGAGGTTCAGGCGGACCAGGTTACCCTCAAAGCCAAGTAACTCCAATTCCCCGCCACCCTTGCGTACACGAGGTTGAATTTTCTCCACGGCTTGCGTCACCCGACTTTCCATGTCCAAGGGGTGAAGACCGTACAGCACCAGAAGGCTGCTCACCAAAGGATCGCGGCCCAAATCATCGATCGTGCGCTGTCCCAGATCACCGCCGCTGGCGACGATCTCCATGACTCGCTCCAAACCGACGGAATGCAAATCCAGCAGGAGTTGCACTAAAGCTTTTGCGCTGGCTCGCGACTCCGGGTCCGCAATGTTCTCCAAGTCGCGGACTAGTTCTCCGATGCGCTGAACCTTTATTTGGAAATCTTTGTCATCCCGCATAATATTTTTCGAGCAAACCTTATCAAACCATCCCAAGTGAGGGCCGCGAGGGCGGCCCTCACTCCCTTCGTTTTCCCGTCCAACCCATGATCAACGCTGCACGCCAAACATTGGCGAATGCTGGGTCTTGAGAACCTTGCCGCCGCCAAGATACATGTGCACGCCACAGGGCAGGCACGGATCGAAGCTCCTCACCGCGCGCATGATATCAATGCCCTTGAATTTATCCGGACCATTCTCCTCGAAGATTGGGGTATTCTGCACCGCATCTTCGTAGGGACCTGGAGTGCCGTAGATGTCGCGCGGATTAGCATTCCAGGGCGTCGGAGGATACGGATGATAGTTCGCGATCTTACCTTTGCGAATCACCACATGATGCGAGAGGACGCCTCGCACCGCTTCGTGGAAGCCGCAACCAATGGCCTCTTCCGGCACTTTGAAATCAGACCAAGTCTTGGTCTTGCCACCATGCAGTTCCTCCATGGCTCGCTCCGCGAAGTATAGGGCGCAACCGGCCGCATACGCCTGGAAGTAGGTCCGCGCCCGGTCGCGTTCGATGGCATTACTCCACTTCGGAATCTTCCACTCGAATTCAACTTCCGGTTTCGACATGGTTTTCGGCAAATAGATCTTCACGCTATGCCCGGTGGCTTTGATGTAGCCGATGTCGACTAGTCCGGCGAGCGCGGTCGCCCACAGCCGAGCGATTGGACCGCCGCCGGTATCGAGGGCTAGGTGGTCGCCGGTGCGCTTGTCCAGCCAGCGTGGCGACATGACCCAGGTGTATTTTCCGTTGAAGTCGCGCTTCTGCGGTCGAGGGATCGTGGTCTGATTCCAGGGATGATTCTTGTCGACTGGATTACCAAGCGGATCAGTCTTCACGAAAGTTTCTGAGTTCTTCCAGTCGTCGTAGTAAGAACTGCCCAAGAGGATGCGCATATTGAGGTTGATATCTACTAGGTCGGTGGTAACCAATTTTCCGTCGACCACAACGCCTGGGGTGACGTACATAGCGCGACCCCATTCCGTCATGTGTTCGTACTTGTAGTCACAAACCCTGGGATTTTGAAACGAGCCCCAACAACCGAGAAGAATACGACGGCGCCCCACCTCTTCGTATCCCGGCAATGCGTTGTAGAAGAAGTCGAACAAGTCGTCGTGCAGGGGGAGGACTTTTTTCATGAACTCCACATACTTCATCAGCCGGACGATGTAGTCAGTGAAAAGCTGAACGGTGGGGACGGTTCCAACTCCGCCGGGATACAACGTTGACGGATGAACGTGGCGGCCCTCCATGAGACAGAACATTTCGCGGGTCATGCGACTCATCTGCAGAGCTTCAAGATAGAAAGAACCAGTGAAGGGATTGAGCGCCCGCATAATGTCAGCGATGGTACGGAAGCCGTGCTCGTTGGAGTGCGGAGCTGCAGTGGATTCCGCCTTAGCCAGGACTTTAGGATTCGTTTCCTTGACCATCTGCTCGCAGAAATCGACGCCAACGAGATTGTCCTGGAAGATGTTGTGGTCGAACATGTATTCGGCGGCTTCGCCGAGATTGACGATCCATTCCGCGATGTCGGGTGGCCTTACTCCGAACGCCATATTTTGCGCGTAGGTGGCGCAGGTGGCGTGGTTGTCACCGCAGATGCCGCAGATACGACTGGTGATGAAATGAGCATCGCGCGGATCCTTCCCCTTCATGAAAATACTGTATCCGCGGAAGATGGAGGACGTGCTGTGACACTCAGCCACTTTCTTGGCCTCAAAGTCGATCTTGGTGAAGATGCCCAAGCTGCCGACGATGCGGGTAATCGGATCCCAATTCATCTCCACTAAATTTCTCGATTTGCCGGGAACGTCTTTCGTCGGGGCCGTGACGGTGCTCATAGTGATCGCTCCTTAATGTCTGTCGTTGCAGTAACGTCAGTCCGTGTTCTTTTTGATTAATCGACGGGCGCTTAATAAGATCTCGGGTGATAACCGGTGGTCAGCTCCGCCCGCGGATGCCGCCATTTGGGTTCTTTGTTGACCGTGTTTTGGGTGATACTGCGGAGCGCTCGGATGGCTCGACCATACACACCAATCGCAGAACTAGAAACGCGTCCACCGGGGGGTTCATCCATGAACGGCATGAACTTGTCGGGGAATCCCGGCATGGTGCAACCAATACAAATACCGCCCACGTTAGGGCAGCCGCCGATGCCGGCCATCCATCCCCGCTTAGGAACGTTACAATTAACCACCGGCCCCCAACATCCAAGCTTCACGATGCATTTGGGAGAGCCGTAGACCTCCGCGAAATCACCCTGCTCGTAATAGCCGGCGCGGTCGCAACCTTCGTGGACGGTTCTGCCAAACAACCACGTTGGACGCAGCTGATCGTCCAGAGGAATCATGGGCGCCAGACCCGCAACCTGGTAGAGGAGATAGAGTACGGTCTCCATAAAGTTGTCCGGCTGCACGGGACATCCGGGCACGTTCACGATCGGCAATCCAGCCTTGGACCGCCAATCCCAGCCAAGATAGTCTGCCAATCCCATGCAGCCGGTGGGATTTCCTTCCATGGCGTGAATGCCGCCGTAGGTAGCGCAGGTTCCGATTGCAATCACCGCCAGCGCTTTAGGCGTCAACCGGTCGATCCACTCATTGGTGGTGATGGGCTGGTTGGTGGTGGGATCGGTTCCCATCGCGGCCCAGTAGCCTTCTTTCTTGATGTTCTCGTTGGGAATGGATCCTTCGACCACCAGCACAAATGGTTCGAGTTTGCCTTCCTCGGCATCGTAGAAAAACTTCATGAAATCATCGCCGACTTCATAAGCCAGCACCGGATTGTGCAGATGTACTTTAGGTAGGCCTGGAATTGCGCCTAACACCACATCTTCGACGCTTGGCTGGGTGGCTGCCGTGATCGAGACGGAGTCCCCATCACAACCAAGGCCAGCGGTGATCCATAGGATATGTACTTCCTTAACTGCCGGAGCCTTTTGTGTAGATCGACCGTACGGAACCGTAGGTGTTCCCATAGCTGGATTGCTCCTTTCCAACAAATAAAAACAATAATCAGAATTGCGAACGGATGCGGCAGACTACAACTTGCGATCCCCTGCTCCGATAGTCCTGATCGTCGAAATCAAAAATTCAGATCGAAGACCAGAATCGGCCTATCCCAAAAATGGAGCAAGGGCAGTGGCCCTGTTTTATTTCTCCAAAGAAGTCCCAAGAATTGCATCAGGGAAACCCCTAGCTGTTGGTTAACTGTGGAAGAGAGCCGCGGGCGAGGGTGCTGAGGAAGTTTGGACAGATTTTCAATTCAGGGAAGTCTTTTCGCGGACGTTCCATTCAACCGCGTGTTGTACAAGTTCGCGCGCACTTCGCAGTGAAAGTTTTTCCTTGATGTGCGCCTGATAGGACTCGACAGTCTTGATGCTGAGGTGGAGTGCCTCAGCAATTTGACGCGTTCCATGACCTTCGCCAATTAACCGGAAGACCTCCAGTTCGCGATCGGTCAGTTCAGAGACCGAAGAAGCTTCGGAGGGATTGGCGCCGCGGACGTAATGTTGCAGCATGCTGTTGGCGATCTTCTCGCTGACATAAATTTCTCCGCTCAAGATGCGCCGAAGCGCCACCAGAACTTTCTCGGTGGCCTCCTGCTTCATAATGTAGCCGTTCGCACCGGCTCGCAGCGCCCGTTCCGCATAGATGGATTCGTCGTGCATCGAAAGGATGAGCACCGGCAGGCGGGGAGAACTGATGCGGACGTTTTTAAGCAGCTCCAACCCATCCGGACCGTTCAGCGATATGTCGACGATCAAGATATCAGGCCGCACGGCCAGAACCGCCGACAATGCGGAGTGCATTTCTTCGGCTTCACCGCACACCGCCAGATCACATTCCTGATTGATAAGCAAGGTTAAACCCTGTCGCACAATAGGGTGATCGTCGACTACGAACACCATTTTCTTTCTTGGTGTGGAATTGCCATTAACCGTTTTAGCGATCATAGGCGAGCTTCTTCCCTCTTTAAGCATTGGGGTCCGGCAGCGGAAATTGACAGGTAATCGTCACGCCGGAAATTCCGCTGGACTTCACCGTCAGAGATCCGCCTATCATGCGAGCTCGATAGTTCATGATCTGCATTCCCATGCCCGAGCGATTCGTGGCGTTTTCCGGCAGGCTGGAGCCGTCATTTTCTATTCTCAAAGTACCGTAACCTTTTCTCGCAGCAAGGCTGATTTCAATGTTCTTCGCCTGCCCGTGTCTCAGCGCATTGTTCACTGCTTCTTGAGCGATACGATAAAGATGCGTGGACACGTTGGCATCGTGGATGAGAACCGGGCTGTTCACCCGCAAGCGGCAAGAAATGTGAAAGAGATCTTCCACTTCGATGGCCCAGCGCTTCAGAGCCGACATAAGGCCATCGGCATCGGAAGCCACCGGCAACAAGCCGTGCGCCAGTCGCCGGGTTTTGTTGATTGCTTCATTCACCAATCCCACGATCCTGGCTGCTTCGGCGGCTTCGGCCAGGCCCTTCTCGGCAAGCTTCTGTTCCTGAACTTTGCTCATGAAAGCAATCCCGGTAAGGTGCTGCCCCAACCCGTCGTGCAAATCCTGACCAATGCGACGCTGTTCGGCGGCACTGATTTCGAGGATTGCCTTCTCCAGCCGCTTCCGCTCGGTGATGTCGATTCCGGTGGCAATGATGTAGGCGGATTCGTTTTCTCCCGGGAGGATTGTGCTTGACCAGGCAATCAGCCGTCGCGAACCATCTCGCGCGACCCAGGGGGTCTCGTATTCTTTCGCGCTATTCTCCACCCGCAATTGCTCCACAATCAACCTGAAGCGCTCGGCTTCTTCGCGGACGACACACAGGTCCCACAGATGCTTGCCCTCCACCTCCGCAAAAGAATATCCCGTCACCTGCTCACAAGCCCGATTAAATCGGACGATGCGGCCCTGCGGATCGAGAACCACGACTAGCGATCCGACGGTGTGCAGAATCGCAGAAACCACGTTCCGCTCTTGCTGCAGTTCTTCCTCAACCTGTTTCAGTTCAGTGATGTCGAAGCCGATGCCGTGGATAAACCAGGGGCGGCCATTCTTCTTACGGATCATTTTGGCTTCGCAATGAAACCAGACGACCCGGCCATCCCGGGCGATCACGCGGTAGGCGGAGCGCAACGGTGTACCTGAAAGAAACATTTGAGCAGCTTCAACACTCCAGCGTTGTTTGTCCTCGGGATGAATCTGCTGATACCAGCGAATGGGATCTTCCAACCATTCTTCCTGAGAAAAACCGAGAGTCGCCTCGATTTGAGGACTGACATAGGCTTCACCGATTCCCCGCTCCAGGTGAGCCATGAAAATCACAGCGGGGATCTGCTCGACCAAAGCACGATAGATCGCATCGGCTTTCGGCAGCTGCTCTTCCCGATCGTCTTCATCTTCATTAGGATCAGGCGAATCGGCCGATGTCGATGGGTGGGGAGAGTCGCTGAGAAATACGGCGGCAAGATCGACCAGAAGAGATTCGGCCTCGGCGGGAGTGATCACATCCTTTCGCTTCGACTCAATTTGGTTCAGTTGGGAAATTAGCTCCCGTCTCTCCACAGTTACCATAAGGCGATCCCCAAATAAATCTCGCGCGCATTGCAATTGTTAAACGTTAGGCTTTGCCGCTTTGCGGCGCCAGGCCGGCTCTTTGTTTAGCGAAAGTTGCGTAAACCTGCGCAGAGCGTGGATTGCCCTCCCGTAAGTCATTACCGCATTAGATGACAATAGTGAACCGGGAGGCTGGTCCATAAAGGGCATGAATTTATCCGGAAATCCGGGCATGGTGCACCCGATGCAAATGCCTCCGATATTGGGGCAACCGCCGATTCCGCCCATCCAACCCCGCTTGCCCACATTGCATTGCACGACTGGCCCCCAGCATCCAAGTTTTACGATGCACAGTTTGGATCCGTACTCTTCCGCAAACTCTGCCTGTTCGTAGTAGCCGCCGCGATCGCAGCCTTCGTGAACTGTCGCACCGAAAAGCCAGGTTGGACGCAGCGCTTCATCAAGCGGAATCATAGGAGCCCGTCCGGCGGCCATGTACAGAAGATAGAGAAGCGTCTCCATGAAATTGTCTGGCTGCACCGGACATCCGGGTACGCAAACAATCGGGATATTTGCCGCCGACTTCCACTGCCACCCCAGATAGTCAGGAAGCCCCATACAGCCGGTTGGATTCCCTTCCATGGCGTGGATTCCGCCGTATGTTGCACAAGTTCCCGCAGCCAGCACCGCCCAGGCGCGGGGCGCCAATCGATCGATCCATTCGCACGTGGTGATGGGCTGACCCGTTTTCTTATCCGTACCGAAAGAAGCCCAGTAGCCTTCGGGTTTGTTGTTCTCATCTGGAATCGAGCCCTCAACCACCAGAATGAAGGGAGCCAGATCGCCATCGGCGGAGAGACGGAAATGCTTTAAGAAGTCATCTCCGTTCTCCATGGCGAGAAACGGATTGTGTAAACGCACCTTGGGGATCCATGGCATCGATCCCAGAACAACGTCTTCGATACTGGGCTGGGTCGCCGCGGTCATGGCGATCGTGTCGCCATCGCAGCCGAGACCGGCAGTGATCCAAAGGATATCGATTTCAGAAATCGCCTGTGGAGCAGACGATTTGCCTTCTCGAATCTTCGTGGTGTCAGCCACTCGACTTCCACTCCGCGGGAATCAGCGACAAGAAAGTAATCCAGCGAACCAGCGCCGATCCTTCCCCCCGGTATTCTACATAATTCGCGGCGCGGCCCCAGCTCATGCAGAAGCGAGCCACCAAAGGGACGATTTCAGAGCGCAGCGAAGCGGCGCTGCAGCAGAAGGAAATAAAGTGCTAGTAAAACCAGCAGAAATCCGTTCACGCGCAAAACTAACGGCGCGCTAAAGATCGGGACCAACCATCCCGACAACAAATTTCCCAAAGGCATTCCGCCCCGGAAGGCGACGTTGTAGACGCTCATGACACGCCCTCGCATCTCGTTCGTCGTTATAAGTTGCACCAAGGAAGTCACGGTAGCAAACACCGCCATCATAGAGGCGCCGACCACAACCAGAATCATCCCGCTGAGCGGCACCGATTTTGAAAGCGCGAATCCGGAAATTCCAGCGCCCAGACAGATCAGCGCACACAGTGCTACGAATCCCTTTCTCTTGAAATTGCCGGCGCTCGCGATCATGAGCGAACCGAAGATCGAGCCAAGTCCCATGAGAGCGAGTAAGTTTCCGTAAGTTTCCGGACCGCGATGGAAGATATCTTTCACGAACACGGGGATATAGGTTCGCATGGGCATGGCCAGAGCTGTCATGCAGAAAGCCAGCAAGATCAGCGCTTCCATTGAACTTTGTTTGCGAGCGAACTGGATTCCCTGTTTCAGGCTGGCGAACATGGACTCGGTAGTCTTCAGCGGCAGAAAACGGGCGCGGATGATCGAGAGGGAGATGATAGGTGCGAGGAAGGACAGTGCATTCAGCCCGAAGCACCATTTTTCCCCCAGCTTCGCTAAGGTCTGGCCCGCAAGTGCCGGCCCGACCATGACTGCCACGTTGAACTGAATCGAATTCAACGCGATCGCATTCGGCATGTCATCGTTCTCGACCAGGGTCGGGATAAGTGCCTGGTAGGCTGGCCCGCCAAAAGCCTGGGCCAAGCCGGAAATAAACGAAAGACAGAGGATGTGCCAGACGTGGACCAGATCGGTTATCACAAGAATGGTCAGGAGGCCAGCGGTAGCCATCTGAACATACTGAGAGCCCAGCAGAATTTTACGCCGCTCCGCGCGATCGGCGACCACGCCGCCAATCAGAGAGAATAGAAAGATTGGAATGCCTCCAAGAAATTGATCGAGGGCCAGCAAAAAGGCCGAGTGGCTGAGGCGGTAGATCAGCCAGCCCTGAGCGACGATTTGCATCCAGGTGCCGATACTGGAAGTGCAGGCGCCAATCCACATCAAGCGGAAATCGCGATAATGAAATGCTTTAAAGACCCGGCGAATCACTCAGTCCTTCCCCATTAGCTTCCGCAAAAGCCTAACATGCGGCTTCGTCGCTTTGCGAAAGCCAACATTTGGCAATGGGGAGCAAATCGTGAGACGTTATAGATGATCGAAGGTCAACCGTTGCTTCAGATATGCAGCCGGTTAATTGCGTAAATTTTTCAAATAATTCTCGAAATGAACTATGAAGCCATTTTGGTTGTTTCATTCGGCGGACCCGAATCTCGTGAAGAAGTGATTCCTTTTCTGGAAAACGTGCTGCGCGGAAAAAATGTCCCGCGTGAGCGCCTTCTCGCTGTAGCCGAACACTATTACCACTTTGAAGGCAAGAGCCCGATCAATCAGCAAACGAGAGAACTGATTGCCGCGCTGGAAAAAGAGTTGGAACGAAACGGCCCTTCGCTGCCCATCTATTGGGGAAACCGAAACTGGTATCCGCTACTGCCCGACATTTTGCGCAGGATGAAGCAGGATGGCATCGGACGGGCGCTGGGCTTTGTCACTTCAGCCTACAGCTCCTATTCAGGTTGCCGGCAGTATCGCGAAGACCTGGCGCGCGCGCAAAGCGAAGCGGGGCCGGGTGCGCCGGAAGTGGACAAGCTGCGGATATTCTTCAACCACCCTGGGTTTCTTGAGGCTACGATCGAGCGCGTGGGAGATGCGCTGCGGACACTTCCAGCCGCGGTCCGAGAAAATGCGCAAGTCGTTTACACCGCGCACAGTATTCCACTCTCCATGGCCAACACGAGCGACTACGCCACACAGCTGCAGGAAGTCCGCAGACTGGTTTCGGCAGAGCTCGGCCAGACTAAGGATGCACTGGTCTATCAGAGCCGCAGTGGGGCTCCCAGTCAGCCCTGGTTGGAGCCGGACATTCTAGACTATCTGCGACGCGTGAAAGCTGAGAACCTCGCGTCGGCTGTGGTGTTGGCGCCGATCGGCTTTCTCTCCGATCACATGGAAGTGTTGTATGACCTGGATGTAGAAGCGCGTCAGCTCTGCGTTTCGCTGCAGCTGCCTATGGTTCGAGCAGAAACCGTGGGCGTGCATCCGAAATTTATCCGCATGATTCGGGAATTAGTTCTGGAGAGGACGAACCCGGGATCGGAACGGCGCGCGCTAGGAAAGTTTGGGCCCCGCCCCGATATTTGTGGAGAGGATTGCTGCCCGGCACCGCAATGGCGAGGACCGAAGTAAAGCTAGATGGCTGCGGAGACTTTCTGCGGATCGTAGTCCGTGGCTTTCGGATGACCTTCAATTAAATGCATGGTGTGGAGAATTGTCTGGATGACCGATTCATTACCCACGGCCGTATTGACCATCACGTGATACAGGGAACGGGTGGGCCAGTCCGCGTCAAAGTAATGCTTCACATAGGCAACGCGTTCGCGATCGACGGTATCGACGAGACCTTCCGCTTCTGATTGCGTAGCTCCATCCTCGACCAGGCGGTGCAACTTTTCAGCGCGAGGGGCGTAAAGGAATACGTGGAAGGCATCTGCTTGGTCGCGCAAAAAATAAGGGGCTCCCCGCCCCACCACCACCGAATTTCCTTCTTGAGCAATTTTGGCGGTGATTTCTTCCATCATCGCCATCATGCAGTCAGTGTCGAAAGTCTGACCCGTCAGATGAGCGCTGCGCTCGTAACTTCCCCGCCAGAAGGTTTTGGCCAAGCGGTAGAACCGGCCGTCCATGCGCTCGTCACAACGCTTCACGGCGGAAGTATCGACGTTTGCCAGGCGGGCGATTTCCTCGGTGAGACGACGGTCCCAGAGCGTCCATCCCAGGTGGTTCGCCAGTCGGGCAGCGATGGCGCCACCCCCGCAGCCATACTCTCGCTCAATAGTGATGAGGCGAAACATGGGTTCCCTTCGACAGGCCGCCAATCAGTGTACCGCGATTCCGCCTCCCGGCCTTCCTTTTTTCATGAGAAATACCATAGGAATCATGGCCAGGATGGCCCAGGCAAGCAAACGGAAGTCGTCGATATAGGCCAGCATTGTAGCTTGTCGTTGGACCGTGCCTTCAATTAAGGCATAGGCCTGCTGGGTAGCGAAAGCCGCGCTTGCGCCGTGTGCCCGCATGGCTTGCGTGGTGCTCTGCAGCATCGACTGAAAAGTTGGGTTGCTGGCGCTGAGATGGCGGGATAAGTCGTTAAGGTGCACCTGAGTACGGCGATCGAGCATGGTGGTGACCAAAGAAATCCCTACGCTACCTCCGATATTGCGCGCCAGGTTCATCAAGCCCGAGGCGGCGTTATTTTTTTCTCGCGGCAGAAAGGCGTAGGCTGCCGTATTTATGGGAACAAAAAGAAAAGCCATTCCCGCAGCCTGAAACACGCGAGCAACGGCGGCAGAGTGGAAATCCATCTCCAGGTCAAAACCGGTCATATGGAACAGCGACCCGGAAAGTATAACCAGGCCAAAAATCAGCAGCCAGCGGGGACTGTAACGGGAGAGCAGGAATCCCACCAGAGGCAGCAAGATAATAATAGTGAAACCGCCGGGCATCAGCGCCAGACCTGCCCGCTCCGCGGTGTAGCCAAGCAGGGTCTGCATAAACAAGGGAAGCAAAAGCGTACTGCCGAGCAGAGCAAAACCCAGCATGAACATCAAAAAATTTGAGATGCCGAACGTACGATCGCGAAAAAGGTGCAGATCGATAATCGGATCCTTGTGTCGCCACTCCCAGAAGATCACAAAGGTCAAGGCTGCGGCAGCAATGAGCGAAAGAACCACAATGAAGTGTGACTCGAACCAATCATCGCGCTGTCCCTTGTCGAGGACAATCTGCAGCGCCCCCAGGCCCAAGGCGACAAATCCAAGTCCGATGTAGTCGATTTTAGTTTCGCTGAGTTTGCGGCGCTTGAGAAAGGGTGGATCCTGAATGAGCCGCGACGTAAGCAGGAGGGAAATGATTCCGACCGGGATGTTGATGAAAAAAATCCAGCGCCAAGTGAAGTTGTCCGTGATCCAACCGCCCAGCGTAGGCCCAATGGCGGGAGCCGTGACGACGGCGATGCCATAAACCGCGAAGGCCATGCCCCGTTTCGCGGGAGGGAAAGTATCGGCCAGGATGGCTTGTTCGCTGGGCTGCAAGCCGCCTCCTCCAATACCTTGCAGGACGCGGCAGACGATGAGCGTTGCGAGATTGGGGGCTAGTCCACACAAGAAAGAACTGACCGTGAACAAAGCCACACAGCTCATATAGAAGTTCTTGCGGCCGATAATGGACGAGAGCCAGCCGCTTAACGGCAGAACGATGGCGTTGGAGACAAGGTAGGAAGTTAGCACCCAGGTGCTTTCATCCTGCCCCGCAGAGAGGCTGCCCGCGATGTGAGGTAGAGCTACATTGGCGATGGAAGTGTCCAGCACTTCCATGAACGTGGCCAGCGTAACCGTAATAGCGATGATCCAAGGATTGATGGCTGGGCGCCAAACCTCGGCATTGGCCTTTTCCAGCGGCGGCGCGGCAGCACTCATTGCCGAATCCAGACCTTGGGTTCGACCGACATGCCGGGGCGCAGCGATTGATCGTTGTTCTCTCCCGGGTCGAGCACGATCTTCACCGGAATTCTTTGCACCACTTTCACATAATTCCCGGTAGCATTTTCCGGCGGCAGCAGGCTGAATCGCGCTCCACTCGCACCGGCGAGGCTGTCGACCTTACCTTTGTACTTTCTTCCACTGGCATCCACTTCGACGGTGACTGGCTGACCGACTTTCATTTCGCGAAGTTGAGTCTCTTTAAAATTCGCGGTGATCCAGACGTCGTTGAGCGGAATTACTTTCATCAATTCCTGGCCGGGAGCCACGTTCTGTCCGACTTCGACGGTGCGGTCGCTGACTACACCTGCGACGGGTGCAGTCACTTTCGTGTATTGCAAGTTCAATTGCGCCTGATCGAGCTCCGCTTTCTTAAACTGCGCTTCCGCCAGCGCGGAGGCGGCCCGGGAGCGCGTGACCTCCATCTGTCTCGGGGCGGTTCGGGCGTTGCTTAAGTTGGCTTCAGCCTGCACCAGTTTTCCCTGAGCCTGGGTCACCTGCTGTTGAGCGGCGTCGGCGGTTGCGCGAGCGGCATCGACGGCGGCCGCACTGGCTCTGGAAGCAGCTACTGCCTGGTCATACTGCTGTTGAGAGATTTCCTGTTTATCCACCAGTTGCCGATAGCGACCCAGATCGTTCTGCGCCTTCACATCGTTGGCCACCGCCTGGGCAAGTTGCGCCTTGGCTGCTTCGTATTGCTGCCTGGCCGCAGCGATCCCGGCCCGCGAACTGGCAACATCGGCCTCCGTCGCCGAAACCTGGCTCGTGGTATTGACTGAAGTAATTGGGACATTGACGCCGGCAGCGGCGGCCGCAGCCTGGGCATCGTCGAAGTCGGCTTTAGCGCGCTCGTAGGCAACCTGGTAGTCGGCGGGATCGATTTCCACCAGCACAGTGCCTGCCTGTACGTACTGATTATCCTGGACGTTCAGCTTGATCACATGGCCGGAAATACGTGCACTGATGGAATTGATATGGCCGTCGACTTCAGCATCATCGGTGGATTCGTAACTGGTCACATACCGGTAGACGAAAAATCCAACGACCAGCAGGATCACCACGCCGATGATGATGGCGATGCGAAAACCGGGGCTGGCAGTGCGCGAGACACGGGAACGGAAGTCTCGCTCCGTCGCCGGCAAGGGCTTGGAGCGGGATTCAGCTTGATCCGGCGGAGTGGCCGGCGGGTTTTGCGTCGTCGGTTCCATAGATTTCGGTTAGTGCTCACCTTTCAAATATCTCTTCACACCCAGCTCCGCGTCGCCGATGGCGCGCGCCAGTTCCACTTTGGAGAGATTGTGCGCGTACAAACTCTGAATATAACTCTCATGAGCACTGGCAACAGCCTCTTGAGCCTGAACCACCTCCAGGTTGTCGGTGACGCCGGCGGTAAAGCGATCCCGCGACTGGGTGAGCGCTTCCTCAGCCAGTTCGACCGAACTGCGTGCGACCTCAACCTGTTCCGCGGCGGAGTTCATATCCAAAAGCGCCGAGCGAACTTCATAGTCGATGCGACCGCGTAGATCACCGAGTTGGGAACGCGCCTGCTTTAATTGCGAATCGGCTTCGAGGACGTCACTGTGAACTTTCCCCCCCGTAAAGATGGGGATGTTAAGACCTCCATTCACCTGCCAGGTTCCGTTGGATTGGGCCGGGGTCACTCCGATGTCGCCATAGTTGGCGTCGATGTCAAGGGTGGGGTAGCGACCCGCGGCAGCGGCGCGATGCAAAAGCTCGGCGGCCCGGACCTGACCCTGGGCCGCCTGATAGTCAGAGCGGGAACTGTAAG
>DATNKA010000311.1:0-6899 GCA_035603655.1 Candidatus Acidiferrales bacterium
CGAGCCATGCATCGAGGCTGGAGTCTTCCGCAGATTGCGTGAGATGAGCGGGGCGCCGCTCGAGTTCGCCGATTCCCGACGCGAGCTCTTGCTCGAACTGGAGTTCGTCGAGGAGGCCGCTACGCAACTGAATAATATCCGCTGCGGTGCTCGTGCATCCCTCGCTAAACCAAAGCGCGCGTGTGTAATTTTCTCTTGTATAGTCCACGGGCTCGAGGGTTTGCGGACGAATGCGTTTCACGTTCCACAGATGAAAAAACTCATGCGCCGTCACCGACGCCAGCGCCTCCGGAGACCGTGACAGCACCTCGGCGTTGACATCGATTGCGGTTGAATAAGAATGCTCCATGCCGCCGCCCGCTGGTCCGTGGGGGAAATGGTAGAGGAACATATAGTGATCGAAGGGACGATCGCCCATCCAACTGGTTGCTGCGGCCACAATTTTGCGCAGCATGGTGGTGATCTTATCCATATCGTAGTCGGGGGCTTCGGCGTCAATCACAACCCGATAATGACCGCCGGCCTCGTCGAAGTCCGCCTCTTTAAACGTTCCCATCTCAACCGGGGAGTCGACCAGACGATCATAATTCTCAGCGCTGAATCCTCCTTCTTGTGAAAAAGTCAGCGGCGTGGCGATGCGCCATCCCTCGGGAAGATGGTTGAAGCGCACACTCATCGGCTCACTTCGAGCTTCCACCGGATAGATCAGAAGCTGTGCCAGATTGAAGAAGGCATGATGCGAGTTGAGTTGTGCGCCGAACGGACCGAAGGAATCCACATAAATCTGATACTCCAGAATTGTGCCACTTTCGGCACCGGAAACCTGCCATCGACTTTTCGTCAACTGTTGCACCTTAAGCGGCCGGCCGGCGTGGTCTTTTGCGCGGACCCAGTTCACGTACTGGGCGAAGTCGCGAACCTGATAGAGCGCATTCCAGACGGGAAGCTGTAACTCGCGTTGCGTCGATCCTGCGGGCAGGATGATTTGAACTTCTACCAGATGATGTTCGGGATTTGCGAGAGAGACAGTATATTCGGTCGCGGCACCGCAACGCGCCAGAGTGAGCCCGAGCAGCAGAACGACGGAGATGATTTCGCGGGTGGGAGCGCGCCGCAAATCGAAATGCTTCATCGGTTTCCCGTCGCACTCGCCGAGCCTGCGCTGCCATGTTCTTCGGCAAGAACTCTTAATCGCGCCGGAAGTTTTTCATAGATCCCACCGAATCCGCCGTTCGAAAGAATTGCGACGATATCGCCAGCACGCATCTCCGGAGCAATGGTCTGGACAATCTCGTCGGCGTTTGCAATCAAGCGAGCACGCTTACCGTGTCTCTCGATATCCGCTGCCAGTTCCGGCAGCTCCAGGCGTTCATTTTCCGGGATCGTTTCGGAGCGGAATACGCCCGCAACAATAATCTCGTCGGCGACCGCCAGACTTCGCGCCAAATCACTTTGCAACACGCGGCGACGCAAAGTATTGGAACGCGGCTCCAGAATCGCCCACAACCGCGCTCCGGCATAACGCGCCCGCAATGCCTTCAGAGTGCCCGCAATTGCGGTGGGGTGATGGGCAAAGTCGTCAATAATCGTGATGCCATTCACCAGCGCCTTTACTTCCAATCGGCGCTTGACGCTCTTGAATGTCTTCAGCGCCGCGGTAACCTCTTCCTTCGGTATTCCGTAGGCCGCAGCCATCGCCGCCGCCGCGGTTGCGTTCCACACGTTGTATTCGCCCGCTAAGGGAAACTCGAAATCTGCCCAGTGGCGCCCCTGGTGAAGTATCGACCACGAGGTTTGGACCGCCTCCAATTTCAAGCCTGCGATTTTCCAGTCCGCTCTTTCGCTGGCGCCATAGCGCTCGATTGGACAGAACGAATTGCTGAGGCAGCGCTCGAGGCTGGCGCTTTCGGCAGCGTCCCCCGCCATTCCATCAAAAGCGATGATCCGTCCCCGGCGCGGAATCAGATTCACCAGGCGTTTGAAGGCCGTCTCCACGGCATCGAGATCTTTGTAGATATCGGCATGATCAAACTCCACCGAGGTTAAGATTACGGCGTCCGGAAAATAATGCAGGAACTTTGGCCCCTTGTCGAAGAATGCCGTGTCATATTCGTCGCCTTCAAGAATGAAATGCTTTCCCTGCCCCAGATGAAAGCTGGAGCCAAAATTTTCCGCGATTCCGCCGATCAAGAACGACGGCTGCATCCCGGCGGTATGAAAAATCCACGCCAGCATCGAGGTGGTGGTGGTTTTTCCGTGAGTACCCGCGACCACCAGCACTTCCTTGCCACGCAAGAATTCATCATGCAGTAATTGCGGGAGCGAGCAAAACGGGATCCGCTGATCCAGCAAGTGCTCCAGTTCGGGATTTCCCCGTGAAATCGCGTTGCCCACAACCGCAAGGTCAGGGGCAGGATCGAGATGGCGCGGGTCGAAGGGTTGTGCGACAGGGATTCCGAGCTCCTCCAGAAAATCTGACATAGGCGGATAGGCGGCTGCGTCCGAGCCGGTCACGCGAAAGCCGCGTTGTTTCAGCATCCCCGCAAGCGACGCCATCGCCGTGCCACAGATGCCGATTAGGTGAATGTGTTTTTTGGAGTTCATGCTTTTGTCGCTAACTTCCTGCCGGCGCCGCGGTCACGGCCGCTTCGAGAATCTTTAACTGCACCCGCCCATTGCGCACCGTCAACCCAGCCTTCACACCGATCGGCAGCGTGATATTTCCTGCCGTCACATGTCCCGAGCGCAAGCCATAGGCTACGGGAATTCCCAGGTCACCCACAATGCGCAGCACGACCTCTTCGAGCTTGTATCCTTGATTCGCGGTCTGCACGCAAGCCCGCATCTCGCCGAAAATAATTCCACCCACTGCCGCTAACTTTCCCGCCAGCTTCAATTGCATCAGCATGCGATCGATCTGATAAGGTTTCGCGGCCACGTCTTCAAGAAAC
Organism: Candidatus Acidiferrales bacterium; assembly: GCA_035603655.1. GTDB lineage: Bacteria > Acidobacteriota > Terriglobia > Terriglobales > Acidobacteriaceae > Sulfotelmatobacter. The sequence goes on from DATNKA010000311.1 coordinate 2,952, forward strand.
AGAATAGTTCCTTCCGTGCGAATCTCGTAAGGGGTGCCCAAAGAAGCTACCAGGATCGACAGGCATCCGCCGTAAAGAATTCCTTCGGCGGCGCCGTCGACCAAGCCAGTCACTCCGGAAGCTGTGTCCGGACCGAGCTCCCATGAGGTATTGACAGCGAGTGCGGCGTGCCATGAGGCCAAGTCGACTCCATCTTCGTGCGCCCAGTCCTTCGCTACCATTGGGCCATGGAAGGTGACGAAGCCACCAGCGTCGGAAAAGTAAGTGAGCAGAGTGGTTAGATCGCTATAGCCTACGAAAATCTTGGGATGCGACTTGATCTTCTCCAAGTCGAGCGCCTCCAGAAGATAATTCGCCCCATAGCCTCCACGCGCGCAAACGATTGCCTTCACATCCTCGCGCGCAAACATGGCTTCCAATTCGTGCGTCCGGCGTTCTACTGATCCCGCGAAGTAAAGTTCCTGATCCAAGATAGAGTCTAAATAAAACGGCCGGTAGCCGGCGCGGCGCAGCCCTTCGCAACCGGCTTCCAGATCGGCGCGCTTGACGTTGCTGGCGGGCGCTACAATGCCAATCGTATCCCCCGATTTAACGGCAGGAGGCTTGATACGCGGTGCTGAAGGCGAGGACATACAGTTAGAATCGGTCTCGAAATAAAACGCTGCTCAGCGAATGAGTTGCGACTAATGCGAGTACCGCGGAAACCTTGGCGCCCTAAGTTACAAGAAACTCTCCCCGGCAGACCAATCGCGCGCTGCCGCGCAGAAACAACAACTTGTTTTCCTGACGCACCGTCTGTATACCGCCCGGAGCGTGAACGCGCACGGGCGATTCCACCTTGTCAGTGTTAAGAGCCGCTACCGCTGACGCGCAGGAACCTGTGCCCGAAGATTGCGTCTCCCCGACTCCACGCTCAAAAAAGCGCGCCCGCACATCGTGCTTTCCATCGATCACAACCATCTCAACGTTAACGCCCTCCGAGAATTGAGATCTGCGCTGAATTTCTGCTGCCTCGGTCTGCCAGTTGTCGGGAAAATGCGACAGGAGTAAAACATAATGCGGATTGCCCATCGAGACTGGGATTCCGTGCACGTCTCCGGTGGCAAGCTTTACGGTCAATTTCGACCCTACAGCGGCTTCGCCCATTTCGATCTCAAACTCGTATTCGGATTCAGTTCGCTGCGTCAGCACACAAGTCTTCAATCCGGCACCGGTCTGTATGGTAATTCGCTCTTTCTGCTGGGTTGCGCAAACGTAAGCTGCGACACAGCGCGTGCCGTTACCGGAAATCTCCGCTACAGAACCATCAGCGTTGATCAGACGAATCTCCATATCGGCCGATGGGTGGGGATACATCCACTCCACTCCATCCGCGCCGACGCCTTCGTGCCGATCGCAGATCCGCCGGGTGAGCGCCGCTGCATCCAAATCGGCTTTGAGAAGGGCAGCGTCGATCAACAGAAAGTCATTGCCGCATGCGCTGGCCTTCACAAACGGAATTACCGCGGACGGAAAGCTCACTCTAATTCCACCGGCCCCAGAGAAGCCACGCTCCCCAGTACCGTCGACGCCTTCAGTTCACGCAGGAAACTATTCTGCTCACGGTTGCATCCCGCCACGTCAAACTGCAGGCGGATGTGCTGGCCGGTGTTGCCACTCAAAACGTTTTGCATCATGCGATGGCGATGCTCGAGGATGCGGTTGATCTCCTGCGTGATTTCTTCCACGCTGCCGCCGGTTACCTCGTAACAGATGAGCAGTGTCTTGAGATTGAAAGTCCGTTCGAGATGACCGAGGGAAAATAATGCGATCAACACAACGCAGGTGGCGAAAACGGCCGTCAGGTAAAGGCCGCCACCCGTGGCCATTCCGACCGACGCCACAACAAACAAAGTTGCAGCTGTGGTAAGGCCGGTCGTCAGCCCGCGCATGTGCAGAATCGATCCTGCGCCGATGAAGCCGATTCCGGGAATAATCTGCGCCGAAATGCGAGTGTGGTCGCCCAGGTGTTCTACGGCCAGCACGTCGGATAGAACCGTGAACAGCGCTGCCCCAAAACAGATAAACATGTTGGTGCGCAGGCCAGCAGGCCGGTGTTTCAGTTCCCGCTCCAGCCCGATGATTCCGCCCAGCACCGCTGCCAGGACGAGCCGCGCCAAAGAGCTCGCGACTACGCCGCTCGCCATCTCGGCGTGGAGCAAGTCGACAATGTGCTGCCAGTGCATGGATTACTTTCTGCCCGGAAGGAGATGGCCGGATTTTATCACCGCGCCGCACCGCTCCAGCCGATGCAGCGTTAACCTGCCTGATTACCGGGCGCTGCCTGCTACAGGCAGGTGTAATCGACCTTGAAAGATAGCCGCTGGCGATTGTCCAGTGGTATGCAACTCGATCCAGGCGGGGAGATGGTGATCGCGCGCCGCCGTCCATACCGGGTCGCCCTCGAACCCCACGACATAATCCGCGTGCGATGCGGGATCCGCGAGAGCTCGCTCCCACAAACCTTCAGGGTCGGCTGGATATTTCCATACCCGGTGGTTGCCTTCGTTGATGGTCCGGCGCAAAGGAATGCCGGCCTGCTCCAGTGCTCCAACGTGTTCGCCTAAATACATCAGCAACGTGGAATTCGGCGGAAGCAACTTGATCCAGTCGCCGAGTTGGCGGTCGAGGGCAATACGGCTTTTCATGTTTACCGCCGCTTCCCGATAGCAGATTGGATCGGCACGCCAGATCGCTGCGTAGCTGGCCGCCACCACCAGCAAGATTCCCAGCACTGTGGCCGTGCCCGTCCAGGGGCGCCAGGAAGCCTTTAAACGCGAAAATTTCGTGGCTGACTGTACCAAGAAAGAAATACCCATGGGTACAAATACGGCAAATGCGGGAAGCAGTTGCAAGCCATATCGAACGTTATATTGAGCGAAGGGCCACCACGTCGGAACAAAAATTGGAACGCTTCCGTAGGCCACCGATAGCGCGTAAAACGGTAAGGGCGTCCAGAGCAGCAAGGCCGCGCGTCCGCGCCGATCAAACCATGACGCTAAGCTTCCTAATAAAGCCAGGGCGAGCCACAGGCGGCCCAGCCAGCTCGACTCAGCTACGTTGAGTTCGGCCGCTTTCAGAAAATAGGAACCGGCCGCCAACAGATTCCCTTTCGCCGGATTAACCGTCGCGGTCTTCCTCTCGATTGATTTTGCCGAGTACGGTCCATTGGCGAATTCCAGCGGATTCCGGTAGACCGCCGCGTTGTAGGCCATCCAGAGAATGGGCGCCGCTGCCCCGATTAGAAGAAAAGTGATGATCTGACCTCGCGAGGGCAGGCTGACCAGTTTAGATGCTTTATCTTTCCCAAGCTTGTCTTGACGGGAATACACCATGAGGGATGCAAGCATGACGAGTGCGGCCAGAAACCATCCGTCGTAACGCGTCAAGCAGGCCGCGGCCAGACACAGTCCGCTTCTGGTGAGGGCCTTCGCATTACCTTTGGCAAATTCGGCGAAGTACACGACCGCCCAAATAAAAAAGGCCAAGTACAGAGACTCGCCCATGGCGGTGGCCTGCATGTAGATCAGATTTGGATTCGCGGCGTAGAGGCTGGCCGCAGCCCCTGCCGCTACTTTAGGAGGACCGTCTTCTTTCGCGTCGCGACCGGACGCGGTGCGCGCCAGGCGGAATATTCCAAGCACAGCGAGCACATAGGCCGCCATTGACGGAATGGAGCCGCCCGCGCCGCTCTGCCATGTCTGTGTCGAAACAATAAAGGGCAGGATCAGCAGGTGTGGCAGGGGCAGCCAAACCGTTCCCAATTGCAGGAGCCCGGGAGTTCTCGAATCAAATACGCGGCGCGCAATGTTGATATGCGCCACGGCGTCGCCGTAGAGAAGTAGATCTCCATGGCGGTAGTAGAAAAGAAAAGAAAATACCGAGATGAAGATCGCCAGCCACACCAGG
>DATNKA010000312.1:0-6481 GCA_035603655.1 Candidatus Acidiferrales bacterium
GCCGCAATGAATGTAGCCTTCTTCAGCCGAGCCGCCTAACTTTTCGCGGCCCGGTGTCCGAGGGATATCGCCTTTTCCGGGGGCCAGCGTCTTGAAAATAGGATCGAGCCGCTGGACGGCCTCGTTCGGTCCGCCAATCATCATGCAGTAACCACGATCAATGCCCCACACTCCGCCGCTGGTTCCAACGTCGACGTAGTGAATGCCTCTGCCTTTGAATCCCGCAGCCCGGCGCACGTCATCCTTGAAATAGGAATTGCCGCCGTCGATGATGACGTCCCCGGTCTGCATATGCTGCGCCAGTTTCTGCACCGTTTGTTCGGTGGCACTGCCTGACGGCACCATGACCCACACCGCACGCGGCGGCGTCAGCTTTGCGACCAGATCTTCTAACGAGGACGAGCCGCCGGCTCCTTCGCCTGCCAGCTGCTTCACCGCATCCGCACTCAGATCCGAAACTACAACTTGATGTCCGCCGCGCATCAGGCGGCGCGTCATGTTCGCGCCCATGCGGCCCAGGCCTACCATTCCCAACTGCATATTGCGTTGCTCCTTGATCTAACAGTGGAACAAAAGAAACTCTGGCTTCCCGCCACGTAGAAACTAGGCAAGCGCTTTTTGAACCGCTGCTCTCAGGGTTTCGAGACCGGCATTCACATCGCTCCCAGGATGCACCCGAAGCGCCCGCCGCCCGCCGAAGCGGCGAGAGATTCTGGCAGCGAAGACTTCAGGCGGCTCAAGCGTTCTGTCCTTTTTGCTGAATGCTTTTTTCCACCGCAGCCAGCAACTGGTGGAAGGCGTCGGCAAACAGTTTCACTCCGTCAGTTGTCAGCCTAGTAGTTACTTCTTTGATCGAGATGCCGGCTTTCGCCAGATCATCCATCACTTTTTGCGCGCCAGCTACGTCTTCGGCGAGGCTGTTGCGCAACCGCCCGTGATCGCGGAATGCATCGACCGTGCCGGGAGGCATCGTGTCCACCGTGTCAGGACCGATCAGCTCTTCGACGTACATGACGTCGCGATACGCGGGATTTTTCGTGCTCGTGCTCGCCCACAGCACGCGCTGTGTCTGCGCTCCCTTGGACGCCAAGGCTTCCCATCGCGGTCCGCTGAATATGCGCTGGTAACGCTGGTAAGTCAGCTTTCCATTCGCGATTGCAACCTTACCCAGCAAGCTCTTCAACAGCGTCTGCGTTGGCGCGTCTTTTGTGGTTTTCAACTTATCTTCGATCATTGAATCCGCCAGCGTATCGATGCGGCTGATAAAGAAGCTGGCGACTCCTGCCATTTTCTTCAGATTGCCGCCACGTTTCGCCAGGTCTTCAAGTCCGGCAATATAAGCTTCCGCGACCTTCTCGTACACTTCTTGAGCGAATAGCAAAGTCACATTGATGTTGATGCCATCGCCGATCAACTGGCGAATCGCTGGTAGTCCCTCTGCCGTGCCCGGAACCTTGATCATTACATTTTCGCGATTTACCGCCTTCCACAAGCGACGGCCTTCGTCGATCGTTTTTTGGGTCTCAAGTGCAAGCAACGGCGAGACCTCGAGGCTGACGTATCCATCCCGGAACTCCGAACTTTGATAGACCGGGCGCAGGATATCGGCGGCGTCCTGAATGTCGCGGATCGCAATTTGTTCGTAACGCGAAGTCGCGTCCAGATCAGCCCGCGAACCCAGCGACTTAAGCATATCGTCATATAAGTGGCTGTCGGCAATGGCTTTCTCGAAGATGGACGGATTCGAAGTCATTCCTCGTAGGCCGTCGTCATTAATCATGGTTTTCAGTTTCCCGCTCGTGATCAGATCACGCCGAATGTAGTCGAGCCACAGGGACTGCCCGTAGCTCAGCAAGGCCTTGAGGGGATTCGTACCTTTCACGCTTTCCAAAACTTCAGTGGACTGCATAGTCATTTCTCCTTGAACTCACGGCGAATATCGCGATTCGATAAACTTGCAAACTGAGACTGCAAATGGGACGCAAAATATAGCGCTGTTACTCCTCCGTGATCGCTTTGCGCGCTGCCGCGACAACGGCCTCTACGGTGAAACCAAAAAACTTCAGCAAGTCTTTCAAAGGCGCCGAAGCGCCGAACCGGTGCATGCCAACTTTTTGTCCCCTCAATCCAACATACCGCTCCCAGCCAAACGTGGCAGCCATTTCTACCGAAACCCGCGCCGTGACCGAAGCGGGTAGAACGCTCTGTTTGTAAGCCGTGTCTTGCCGCTCAAAGATCTCCCACGACGGCATGCTGACGACTCGTGCCTGAACGCCTTCCGCTTTAAGCTTTTCGTAGGCCTCGACACACAGCGACACCTCACTGCCTGTACCCAGGAGAATTACTTCAGGTTTGCCGCCGGAGGCATCAGCGAGAACATAAGCACCTCTTGCCGTGCCGGAAGCCGCACCGTACTTCGTGCGGTCGAAGGTTGGCAGATTTTGTCGCGTCAGAACCAGCGCCACGGGCTGATGTTGCAACTGCGCGATGATCTTCCACGCTTCCACTACCTCATTTGCATCGCCCGGCCGCAGTACGATCAGATTTGGCATGGCTCGCAACGATGCGAGTTGCTCGATGGGCTGATGCGTTGGACCATCTTCTCCCACGCCTATCGAGTCGTGCGTGAAGATAAAGATCGAGGGAATCTCCATGAGCGCGGCAAGCCGAATGCTGGCGCGCATGTAGTCGCTGAAATTAAAGAACGTCGCCCCGAAGGCTCGGATTCCGGAAACCGTAATCCCGTTCACACTCGCGCCCATCACATGCTCGCGGACACCGAAATGCAAATTGCGTCCGCCATAACTGCCGGCTTGAAAGTCACCCGCTCCTTCAAACTTCAGGTTGGTCTTGTTCGACGTGGCTAGGTCGGCCGAGCCGCCGATCAGCCAGGGAATGTTTTGCGCCAGCGCGTTGAGCACCTTTCCGGAACTCTCGCGCGTGGCCAGGCCCTTTGAATCCGCGGGAAACGTGGGCAGATTCTTATCCCAACCATCGGGCAGCTCGCGGCGTTGCATGCGATGCAAGCGATCGGCCAACTCCGGATATTTTCGCGAATACTCCGCGAATACCTTCTCCCACTGCGCCCGCAAGTCGCGCCCGCGCTTTCCAATTCCATCCTGAAAATGCTCGCGCACGCCCTCCGGCACCAGAAATTTGGCGTCCTCGGGCCAGCCATAGAATTTCTTTACCAGCCGGACTTCTTCCTCGCCAAGCGGCTCGCCGTGGGCCGCATTGGTATCTTGCTTGTGCGGAGATCCGTAACCGATATGGCTGTCCACAACTATCAACGTCGGACGATCAGTTGTTTTTTGGAAAGTTTCAAACGCCCGCGCCAACATTTCCAGATCGTTTGCATCGGCGACCCGGGTTACATTCCAGCCGTAACCGACAAAGCGGGTGGCCACATCTTCACTGAAGGACCAATCCGCCGGGCCATCCAGCGTGACGTGATTGTGGTCATAAATCCAACAAAGATGTGCCAGCTTCAGATGGCCCGCCAGAGAAGCCGCTTCGCCACCAATGCCTTCCATGAGGTCGCCGTCTGAACAAATGGCGTAGACGTTGTAATCGAAGATTTCAAGCTCAGGCCGGTTGAAGTTCGCGGCTAGCCACTCGCGGGCAATTGCCATTCCCACACTGTTTCCTACGCCTTGACCCAGCGGCCCCGTCGTGGTCTCAATGCCGGATGTGACGTGAGACTCGGGGTGGCCCGGGGTCCGACTGCCAAGTTGCCGGAAACGCTTGATCTCCTCCATGGGAACCGCGAGCTCTTTGAGTACCTGATGGTTCTCGTCAACTGCGCGTACGCCCGCAAGATGAAGCATGGCGTAGAGCAGCATGGAAGCGTGTCCGTTCGAGAGCACAAAGCGGTCACGATTCAACCATGTGGGATCTGCGGGGTCGTAGCGAAGAAATTCTTGCCACAGGCAGTAGGTCACCGGCGCCAGCCCCATGGGCGCTCCGGGATGTCCGCTGTTGGCCTGCTGCACGGCGTCAATCGCCAAGGTGCGGATCGTGTTAATGGACAGCGTATCCAGTTGCTTTCCGGTCACCAACGCCTGTTCACTGGCTACCATGCGGCGCGCGCTCCTTCTGGGACAACGTTACTTTTATTTGAGTTGTTCCACTGAATATTCTTATTAGAGTTCCGGGTGCAGCAAAGGGTTTCAGATACGCCCCGAGTGTATCAATTTCCTCAGGAAGAATGTCACGGGACCGTGAAAAACGGGATGGCGGAAGAAAAGGAGGCAGCACGGACAGAGGGGGAAGGATAGCGAAAGGCCTTAACTATTTCAGCAACTTCAAGTAGCTCACTTCGCTGGTCGAGGCGCGGGCGCTCTCCTGGACATATTTGAGAAACAGTCGGAGATTTTCTTTCTCAGTGGGATCCATTCCCGCAAAGCGGATTCGCACTCCGGCAGCGGGCGCGCTGCGAGTAACCACTCCGTTTAAGGCTAAGCCCTTTACCCAAATTTTGCCGGTCGCGATCCAAAGCCCAATCTCGACTTTGGCGCCTCCACTGATGTGGGTCGCGGTCTCTACCTGGCACCCGCCCATCGCCGTGTTGGAAAGATTACCCCAGATGGGAGCGTCGGCCTCATTGACGCGCAGTTCCACTGCGACGAAGCACTTGATTCTGGGATGACGCCGGCGATCTTGTCCCCAGTTCGAGCTGAAGATATCTGGCTCAAATGGGGGAATCGCTGAGGCCGCCGCAGGCACTGGTTTCTGCTGATGGGCTGGTTGCGCGGTGGAGCTCGCTGGGGCGCTGGATTTCTTAATCTCGCGCATCGCCGCCAGCAGAGCTTGCTCTCTGCGGTCGGGCGGGGCATCGCGATAAGTCTGCAGCAGCTTTCCGAGATTCCGTGCGAGGTCAGGATCGGCCAGCAAGCCTGTCCAGTCCGTTCCCTTCGCGCTAGATTTCGAATCACTCATGGAAATGCTGGTTGTTTATATGGCGAATTAGTCCGCCTCCAGCTTGAACTGCGAATCATCCCTCCGCAAGATAACCTAAGTCATCTTGAACACGCCGGCGACCCTGGTGGGTAAGCTTTGCTGGTTTTCCCAAGCTTTGGTGGTTTGAGGGTCTGACTTTAACATCCCCTCGGTTTGCGTCGAATCCGGTAGGGTCCACACTGTATTCATCTCCACTGGTTCGATGCTTAGCGGCTAACTCTTTTTTATTCCGAGACTTCTACCCGCTTTTTGCATCTCCCGGAGCGTTACTGAATCAATACCAAGGCGTTATGCTAACGATGCAAGCAGAATGCCGTCCCGGAATCTCTATATAATGGGACTCTTTTCACAACATAATGGGACTCTTTTCACAACTGGAAATGGATCGTCTTTTACTTCCTTCAAACCGCAGATTTCTAGTCTGGATGCTGGTGTCGCTGTTCAGTGTCCCAGGCCTGGTGGCCCAGAGTTCCGAACCGTCGCCTTCCATTTCTCTGCCCGGATCGCAGAGTCCCTTCACTGGCAGCGAACCGGAAGGCACCGCGACTCCGGGAGTGTTACAGCTGAGTTTCCAGGAGGCCATCGATCGCGGACTGCGAAATAATCTTGGCCTCCTTCTTTCGGGCGATCAGACCATTACGGCGCGGGGCGAGCGCTGGAAAGAACTCAGCAACCTGCTACCTAACTTGCAAGCTAGATTGCAGGAAAACGTCGAGACCGAGAGCCTCACCGCTCTCGGCTTGAAGAGCAATGTTTTCCCCTTTCCTATTCCGCGAGTAATCGGTCCATTCAATTATTTCGATGCGCGCGCTTCCTTGAGTCAGTCCATCTTCAATTTCCATGATCTCGAGCAGGAACGCGCCGCATCCGAGCGCTTGAAGTCAGCGCAATACAGCTATAAAGATGCCAGAGAAGTAGTGGTGCTTGCGGTAGGAAATGCTTATCTGCTGGCCATCGCCACAGCCGCGCGGATTGAAACCGCAGATGCCCAAGTCATCAATGCGCAGGCTCTTTACAACAAAGCAGCCGACCAGCAGAAAGCCGGCCTCAGCCCAGCCATCGACACCCTGCGTTCGCAGGTTGAATTGCAAACCCGGCAGCAACAGTTGATCGCCGCGCGCAACGATTTTGCAAAACAAAAACTGTCGCTGGCCCGGATCATCGGCTTGCCGCCCGGGCAAGAATTTTTGTTGACCGAGAAAGCCCCCTATCAGGCGCTAACCCCGCTGTCTCTCGAAGTGTACCTACAACGCGCTTACAGTTCCCGATCTGACTATCAGGCGGCCCAGGGTCAAGTCCGGGCCGCCGAGCTTTCGCATCGCGCCGCTGCCGCGGGTCGCTACCCCACCCTAGGCGTCGACGCCAACTATGGCGACATTGGAGTGACCCCGGCCCATTCCAGCGGAACCTGGCAGGTGAATGGAGGCCTTAACATCCCCATCTTTACGGGGGGAAAAGTTCACAGTGACGTCCTGGAAGCGGATTCGCAATTAAAGCAGGCGCGTTCCCAACTCGGAGATCT
>DATNKA010000313.1:0-3893 GCA_035603655.1 Candidatus Acidiferrales bacterium
TCCGGCGCTTCTCCGGGCAGTCGGTCGCCCAGCGAAGCACATTGGACCACATATGAAACATTTGTGTCCGGATGTCACTCTCAGTTGGGATCCCGTCAAGAGCACCCGCAGCCATCTCCGCCTTGAGCTCTACATAGAGCCGGTTCAACAGGTCAGCCTTCGTCTCGAAGTAGGCGAAGAGTGACCCATTGGAGACGCCTGCCTCTTTCGCGATCATCGCCGTCGGCGCGCTCAGCCCGTGAGTACCGATCACGCGGCTTGCCGCCTCCATAATTGCGTTCTGCTTATCCTCGCTTCTGGGTCTGGCCATGCTTGTTGCCTCTAGTCCATGACCAACATATCATAGAGCGACTAGTCGGTCAATGGCTGAATGGCTGTCGCGCTTCTCATGTTGCGGCGACTGTCTGGAGGGCGTGGACGGCAGCCCGGAGCGTCGAACCCACCTTCCCGAAAATCGGTGAGATATGCTATCAAAGCGGGGAACCCCGACGCGAATAATGCCCAAGAGCCAATCCAGCCCGCTTCCTGCCGTTTACCACAGCTTCTTGCAAGAGTTGAAGGACCGCATCCGCTCAGCCCAGGTTCGGGCGGCTCTTTCTGTAAACCGAGAACTTGTTGCCCTTTATTGGAGCATTGGCCGTGACATCCTTGATCGCCAAAAAGACGAAGGATGGGGCACAAAAATCATTGACCGCCTCTCGGACGATTTGACGAAGGCATTTCCAGACATGCGAGGCTTTCGGGCCAGAAACTTGAAATACATGCGAGCGTTCGCTGAGGCATACCCTGACAAGGAGTTTGTGCAACAGGTTGTTGCACAATTGCCCTGGGGTCATCAGGTCAGAATTCTAGACACTGTAAAGGACGCAACGCAGCGAGAGTGGTACATTCGGCAAGCAGTCCAGAGCGGCTGGAGTCGGAATGTCCTGGTCCATCAGATTGAAGGCAAGCTGTATGATCGCCAGGGGCATGCGCTGACTAATTTTGACAGGACCCTGCCCTCGCCTCACTCGGAACTTGCTCAGCAATTAATAAAGGACCCGTACAATTTTGATTTCCTCACCTTCGGTCCTGAGGTGCTAGAGCGGGATCTGGAGCGAAGTTTAATCCAACATGTTCGTGACTTCATCTTAGAGCTTGGGAAGGGCTTCGCGTTCGTGGGCAATCAGTATCACCTGGAAATCGGCGGCCAGGACTACTTTCTCGACTTGCTCTTTTACCACCTGAGGTTACGCTGCTACATCGCCATTGATCTGAAGATCGAAGAATTTAAACCGGAGTTCGCCGGTAAGATGAACTTCTACTTGTCCGCAATGGATGACTTGCTGCGGCAACCGGAAGACCAACCCAGTCTAGGCTTGATTCTCTGCAAAGAACGTAACAGGCTAGTTGTAGAGTATGCCTTGCGCGATATGGGCAAGCCTATGGGGGTCGCAGCGTACCGCCTGACTCAAGCGTTGCCGGAACGCTTGCAGTCGGAACTTCCCACCGCCGAAGACCTGGTAGGAGAGCTCCCTTTGCTGGATCTTCTAACCTTGCGTATACAGCTCGAAAAAAAGCTGGCTGAAATGGCAAAAGCAAATGGCATTGAATGGGAGCGAGAGGGCATAGGACTGCTGGCATCGAATTTACATGGCGACGACCTGATTACTACCGAGCTGTTGCACAACATCATGATTCTCTCTGACACCCTCAACCGCGCTGTGCATGGGGAAAAGATAAGTATTCAACGGGCGCAGCAGAGTTTGGAAACAGGGAGGCTTATTTTGGCGAAATTGGAGGCATAGCGTCCCGCTGATGTCGGTCTTTTCGCGACCACCGAACCCCTGAGTGCCCAGCACTCCCTCATGCCACGGGGCGCGTCCATACGAAGGAACACGGGTCGCTAGAATGTGCAACCCCTCGCTCAAAGAAGAACAATTGAGCATCCGGTTCAATATGAGACTCGCGCCTCGGCTAACTTCCGAAAAGATCGACTTAGCCCTTTGGCAATATCATCTACGAGTTCTTGGGTCTCCTTGTACAACTGATTCAATCCTTCGACTGAAGCCCCGTCAGAACTGAATATGGACCGCATTTCGTTCGGGACCTTCAACGACGACCGGCGGGCGCTATCGTCCAGCAGTAGGCGTAGAAAACCTCGCGTGTTCTCAACGAGGAGCAACTCGGCACCGTGCCCCGGACGCATCAGATCATCTGGCATGCGGTATGCGATAGACGTGATATCGTAGCTGGACATATTGACCTCTGTGTCGGCGTCATATTTCAAGGATTTCAGCAGTCTCGCCACTTTCCTCACATTCCCGTTTAGGAGCCGGTCCCTCTGATCGATTTTCGCATTATGCAAGAACGGGCGATTTTCGATGCGGATGTTAGCTTTTGAGTCGAACACCTGCACGCCGCGTTGAAAGGCTACCCTCATCCAAGCCGGAGACTCCGTTTGCCTTGAGAAGCTCCTGAATCACATGCTCGGAGTCGGCATAGTCGCCCTCCCCGAAGTGGTGATACCGAATCCGTCCATTCCCGTCGATGAAGTAGTCTGCCGGCCAGTATTCATTGTTGAATGCATCCCAAATCCGATGATTGCTGTCGATGGCAACTGGATAGGTAATGTTCAAGTCGTGCAGGGCGTTTTGTACGTTCGCGCGCTCTTTCTCGAATCCGAACTCGGGCGCATGCACGCCGATCACGATCAAGCCCGCATCTTTGTATTTAGCCGCCCAAGCTTTCATATAAGGCAACTCTCGCAGGCTGTTAATGCACGAATAGGTCCAGAAGTTGACCAAAACAACCTTTCCGCGAAGCGACTCGCGGCTCAAGGGAGGGGAGTTGAGCCAGTCGACAGCACCGTCCATATCGGGCAGGCCCCCCTCATCGTTAAGGAAAGGCTGGGAATCGGCCTTCGCCATCTTGACGAGAGACAACGTTGTGAGCAAACCGGTGCCCCATCCTGTTAGGACAACGACGACTCCCGTGATCACCGCTACGATCAGAACACGACGGATCCAAGCCTTAAGACGTAAATGATGTTTCATTGCCGAGAACTCCTGAGCGAGATCTAAAATGTGCTGCCCTGCGAACTGCCCTCATGTCAGTCCGCAGGGCCTGCACACACTGGCGCCGATCAGAAAGCGTCGACGTCGATGATAGCTTTGGCGAAGGCCTGTGGAGCTTCCTGGGGTAAATTGTGACCGACGCCGCCGGTGATGAGGCGGTACTCATATTTGCCGGAAAACTTGTTGCGATAGGCTGTGCTGGGGGCGTGGATTGCACCGTTGGCGTCGCCTTCCATGGTGATCGTGGGCACGGTGATGGGAGTAAGTGCAGCCAGCCGCTTTTCCAACTCGTCATATCTCCGCTCGCCGTCGGCCAAGCCCAGCCGCCAGCGATAGTCGTGCATCACGATTTGAACGTGGTCGGGGTTGTTGAAGGACGCAGCTGTACGATCGTACGTAGCATCGTCGAACTTCCACTTTGGCGAAGCCTGGTGCCAGATGAAGTTATTGAACTGGTCGAGGTATTTCGCATAGCCGGCCTGGCCGACTGGGGTAGCGAAATAGTACTGGTACCAAAACAGGAACGCAGGGTCGGGTGGCAAGGGCACCTGGTTGCCAGCAGGGCTGCTGATCAGATAGCCGCCGACGGAAACGATCGCCTTGCAGCGTTCCGGCCAGAGTGTTGCCATGACGTCCGCCGTGCGCGCGCCCCAATCGAAACCACCGATGATCGCCTTGTCGATCTTGAGCGCATCCATCAGAGCGATGATGTCGAGGGCGACGGCCGACTGTTGAGCGTTCCGGAACGTGTCATCTGAAAGGAAACGGGTCGTGCCATAGCCGCGCAGATACGGCACGATCACCCGGTAACCCGCCGACGCCAGCAACGGTGCGACA
>DATNKA010000314.1:0-12440 GCA_035603655.1 Candidatus Acidiferrales bacterium
GCGGTCGCATCCCAGCTTCGTGCCGGTCAGACCTAACTTGTAACGCAGAGTCGACGCCAACGTCTCCTGCTTCATGACATCGACGCGCCGCTGCTGACCGTTGACATTGAGCGTAATCAGCCGCTCGCCCACACCGGCAGCCACCTGCTGGCCGCTCAGAAGAGTGGAGGCGCGAAACAGATAGCTTGCCGATGACACCGCCACGCCGCTGGTGATGACCCCTTTAATGAAGTTGCGCCTCGAGACCAGCGCGTCTTCTCTTATCTTGAAGTCTGCTTTGTTGTTGAAGTCTGCTTTGTCTGCCATGCTGAGTCACCTCTCAACCGTCGCGGGTGTTTCTAGCATTCTTGCGGGAAGTCATCCCTAGGACAATTCCAACTGACAATTCCAACTATAGACGTTTGGACTACCCAAAATAATTCTCGATTCGAAAATTTCCGAAGTGACGGATGCCCCCTGGCATGAAAGTTCCCCCGAAAAGGCGACAGCCAAGGTCTATCACCATGAGACTCATATTTTCTGCCGGCCGAGTGCTTGCCCTGAGCTCGCCGAACGGGAAACTTTGTAGCGGTGGGAGGTGGATGAGAGCGTGTCCAGCGATGGTTGTCCTTGGCACCGGATATTGCATTTAGGCAAGAACTCTTGCCCAGGGATCCACAGTGGTTGAATTTGCGCTGGCGGTAGAATCGAACAATGTCTCTGAACCGTAAACTTAGTGCGGCAAGCGTGCTACTGGGAACCCTGCTGCTTACTCCCATGCTCCCCGCCCAAAACCCCGCCGCCGACCTGGTCTTAATTCACGGCCATATCCTCACCGTGGATGCCAACGATTCGGTGGCCCAGGCCATCGCCGTCCGCCGTGGCGTTATCGTGAAAGTCGGCACCGATGCCGAAGTTCTGGAATTTGTGGGCAATGCTCCAGGCACCCGCATCATCGACCTCCACGGTCATACCGCGACCCCCGGCCTTATCGACAGCCACGCCCACATCGCGGATGGAGGCGTTGAAGAACTCTACGGGATAAAGCTCTCGGATGCTGCTTCGGTAGCTGAAATCGTCGCCCGTGTAAGGGCCAAGGTCGCTCTCGTCAAGCCTGGCGAATGGGTCACCGGCTCCGGCTGGGACGAGGGTAAACTCGCCGAACAGCGCTATGTGACCGCTGCCGATCTCGACGTTGTCGCCCCCAACAATCCCGTCTGGCTCATCCACACCACCGGTCATTACGGAGTCGCCAACTCGCTCGCCCTCAAGCTCGCCCATATCACCGCCAGCACAGCGGATCCCGCCGCCGGCACCATCGATCGCGACTCCCACGGCAGCCCCACCGGCGTGCTCAAAGAAGGCTCCGCTATGGAGCCCGTTACCAGCCTCATCCCGCCCGTCACCTCCGAGCAGATGCGTCAGGGCATCCTCTACATTCAACAGGTGCTGCACAGCGAAGGCATGACCGCCGTTAAAGATCCTGACATTGACCAGCTCCACTGGGATGCCTACAAATCTCTCCTCGATCAGGGGCAGCTCAAGGAGCGCATCTGCGTCCTATGGCACGCCGGTTCGACACTGCAGTCGGCGCGCAAGGCGCTGACCCAGATCAATGCCGTTCCTCGCCTACCCTCGACTCTCGGTGACGACCGACTGCTGTCCTGCGGCACCAAAATCTACATGGACGGCTCCGGTGGCGCACGCACAGGCTGGGTCTATGACGATTGGCTGCGAAACGCCAAAACTCCAGATGTCACAAGTTCAGGCGCGGGCAATCGCGGCTATCCGCAAATCAACCCTGCTGTTTATCGAGAAATGGTCCGGCTCTTCCACCAGAACGCGGTGCCAGTTGGTACCCACGCCGTCGGGGACCGCGCCATGGACCTAGTCGTCGATACCTACGCCCTGGTCGAGCAGGAGCAGCCCCGCTCTGGGCTGCGCCACAGCATCATCCACGCCAACCTGCCCACTCCGCACGCCCTCGACGTGATGGTAAACCTGCAAAGGAAATACGACGCTGGATATCCGGAGATGCAGCCCGGATTCCTCTGGTGGATCGGCGACATCTATGCGGCCAGTTATGGTCCCGAGCGCGGCCAGCGGCTGGAGCCCTTCAGGACCCTGCAATCCCGAGGTGTTCTGTGGTCCGGCGGGTCGGACTACTTCGTCACCCCGGTGGCCGCCCGTTTCGGACTCTGGGCCTCCGTAGTGCGCCAAACCGCCAAAGCTACCTACGGCCTGCAGCCCTTCGGGACGGCCGAAGGCGTGGACATCCACACCGCCCTCCGCAGCTACACCGCCTGGGGTTCGCGTCAGATGTTTCTCGAAGATAAGATCGGTACCCTCGAGGTAGGCAAAAGAGCCGACATTGCGGTGTGGGACCGCGACCTCTACTCTGTCCCCAATGAGCAGATCAAGGACCTGAAATGCCTGATGACGCTGCTCGATGGCGAAGTAATCTACACCTCGCACGATTCATCCCTTACAACAGAAGTCCGCTAACCGGTCGCAGTCCCGGTCAAACGGCCGGGCGCAATCACTATGGAGAAAGGCTCGTCGGCTCCCGAGTGAGGCTCGTGCGTCGCCAGCCCAGTGGAACTCGCCCGAAATTTGCGGCGCGATACTTTATATCCAGGTTATGCGGGCTCCTAGATTTCATTTGTTAGTCCCCGTCTTTCTCCGTAGATGTGGTTCAGCAAATTTCAACATTTTGGGAATATTCCGCGTTACTATTACTGGCTTGCGACGCACAAAATCAGCTAAATCAAGGCGCATTGGTAGCTCGGGAAATGTGCGGTTTCTGACGGTGGGGCAGACCGCGCGAATTCTGGGAATCAGCTCCTCGACATTGCGTCTCTGGGAAGGCGTGGGTCTTGTGACTCCAGCGCGAAGCGCAGGTAGTTATCGCCTATATACTCCAGAGTTGCTCGATGTTCTGAAACGCATCAAGTACCTGCGCGACGTTAAGAAATTAAATGTCCCAGGGATAAAGGAAGCCCTGGGAACGGATCTACGGGTTAACCAAGCAACCCATCCTGCCAAGCCCACTCCGGATTTGGGCGACAAACTCCGTCGGCTCCGAAAGAAGAGAGGTCTAACCGTAACGGAGGCGGCTCGGCAGGCCCATATTTCCGCAGGCTTTCTCAGTGCCATCGAACTCTCCCGTGCCAATCCTTCCGTAGCCACAATTTACCGATTGGCAGCGGCCTATGGCACCACGGTATTGGAACTTTATGACTTACCAGCGCAATCAAATCGTGTGATTCGGCCACGCAATCGCAAGAGCCTGGAAACGAAGTCCGGCGTCCGCATGGAACTGCTTTCGACAGGCACGAAGATGCTCGAGTCTATGTTGATTCGAGTTCCCCCGGGAACTGGAAGCGACGGCGCGTACATGCACCAAGGTGAAGACTTCCTTTACATGCTTGAAGGCACGTTGGAAGTCTGGCTTGATGAGGTCGAATGTCACCTGCTGGAGCAGGGTGACAGCTTTTGGTTCGAGAGCAACCGCGGTCATCGCTGGTTTAACCCGACCAATAAGCAAGCTGCTGTTCTCTGGGTAAATACTCCGCCAACATTCTGACGGACGCTGATTAACTCCGGCAGCCTCGGCGCCGGACCATCCCAACATTTGCGCCATTGCCCGCACTACTCGCGCACACGGGTTCTGTTCACGGCCTATGACGATCAGATCGCTCGCGGAATTGACGTTTTCGAGGGCTGTGAGAGAAACGATGTGATGGTTGTGGAAAAGTATGTCTTCGGGGCTGCCCTACAGATAGCCGCAACTTCGTCGGTGCATAGCGTTAACGGCGTCTACACTTTGTTGAAGCAGCTTGGTGACCAGGGCGGTCCCGCCAGTTTTGATGTCTCTCCCCCCAGCTCATCGCTGGTTTAGCCCGAGCAATAAGCAAGCTGCTGTTCTCGGGGTAACCCCGCCAACATTGTGAGGCTCGTCTCACCCTACAAGTTAAAAACCGAACCTCAACGAGAACTGTTGCACCCGTTCGACCGTCAGGGTCGCGCGGTATAGACCGAACGAGCCGTCGTCGGAACCGTTGTCAAGTGAAGTGTTCGTATTGGTATCGAAGCGCACAGAGTTCGTTAGGTTGAAGACCTCCCAAGCGAACTTCAAGTCCATGCGCTCCCGGACTTTCCAACTCTTCGCCAAACCCATGTCGATCCCGAAGTAACCCGGGCCGCGGAAGTTGTTGCGGCTTCCAGCTTCCCCGGGATATGCAAAGCGCATCGGGGTCAGGGTAGCTGGAACGTCCGGCGTGATTTGTACCCCGGCCACCACGGCACTTGGATTGGGAAAGGCATACGGGGCTCCGCCGATCATGAATACGCCCGAGCTGACCGGACCGGTTTGCACCATGTTGCTCTCGAAAAGGAAGTTCTGGGTGAAGCCTCGTGAATCGATGGCGCTAAACGGGAATCCGCTGGTCCAGCGAGTCAGGCCGGAGAGCTGCCAGCCTCCGATCACGGCGTTGAGCCAGCTTCCGGCGCCGCCGGCAAATCTTTTCCCTTTCCCGAAAGGCAATTGGTAAACCCAGTCCGCGGTGATCACATGGCGCAAATCGAAGTCCGACGGCGCGCGATTCAACCCCGGGTTCCAGGGATTCGCAATGTAGCTGAGGACGGTGCTCGTGCCCTGGCCGACCGGAGTGACAGTTGACGTCGTGCCCTGGGAATTCGTGCGTTCGGCGTCCGATCCCAAATCGAGCGACTTTGAATAGGTATAGCTGAAGTCGACCTGCAAGCCGTGACTCATCGGGTGACGCAACAGAAGTTGGCCCGCGTTGTAACTGCTGGTGCCGAGAGAGGACCAGGCGAAAAGAGAGGAGAATTGAGGGTCCCAGTAGGGCACAGGTGGCAACCCGGCACAAACAGGTGACTCGCCTCCATTGGCAAGAGCAGTCGCAATCAATCCCAAGCGGAATGGCGCGCCGACTTCTCGTCCCGGCCGGTTCGCCCAGCTGAAACCCGAAGGACAAGCGTTGCTGCCGCCGGAGCCCGTGTAGATGTTCTGGGACGCGCTAAACCCGCCTGCCGCCGCAGTCGGGAATAGATCTTCAAAGTAAGGAATTGGAGAAATTGTGGCACCCGGATCTTCACCGTGCGCCAGCGCAAATTTCGACATCAAGGTTGCCGCAGTGTAATAGTCCATGCCGGACTTTGGATCTACAAGATCCGTACCAGCGGCTAGATCGCGTTGCTGCAGAAGGTGGCGACCGAACCGGCCCACGTAAGCAGCTTCGAACGTCCATCCCTTACCTACCTGCCGCTGGACGGAGAAATCGGCAGCCATGGAGTAGGGGGTTTTTATCTGGCCATCGATTCCGTTCGAGTTGAAGGTAAACCCAGTCGTGTTGGGATTATCAGGAGGGGAAGCGGGGTAGGTGACTGTTGGTTGTGGAGCGCCGCCGGGCAAGGGCGGCACGATGTTTCTCCCGGTATAACGTGGGGCATCGTCGGGCGTGAAGATGTTTGACGGGGCCGCCTGCGTGCTGGTCAAGCCGAACGAGCCGAACTGGCTGAAACCGTCAATGATCCCTTGGCCAAAATGGTCATAGTACATGCCCAAGCCGGCACGAATCGAGGTTTTGGGATCGGGAGAGTAAGCGACGGCGAGGCGCGGAGCAAAATTCAGTTTGTTCATGTTCCAGTACGGACTGCCTCCGCGGCTCTGGCCGGAAGGAGCAAAGGCGAATTCCGGTTGATTCCCCAGTCCTTGAGCAGCCGCAATGGCGCGATTTGTGAACCACTGGTGCAAGTCTATGGTGGGGGCAACCTGTTGCCCGTGCACTTCATACGGAGTCTGCAAAAGGGTATGCCGCAGACCTACCG
Source organism: Candidatus Acidiferrales bacterium (assembly GCA_035603655.1). Taxonomy (GTDB): domain Bacteria; phylum Acidobacteriota; class Terriglobia; order Terriglobales; family Acidobacteriaceae; genus Sulfotelmatobacter. The sequence continues at coordinate 5,833 of DATNKA010000314.1, forward strand.
TGACCGTCAGGTTGGGCTTCACACGCCAGGAATCCTGCACGTACCACTCGAATTCGTTGGCTTTGAAATCACGAGGGATCGTCGAGCCGGTCGGCAAGAGTGTAGCGGTGGTTGAGTTCGTCACTTGGTAATTGTTATGCACGTTAATGGTGCTTAACAAACCCGCAATGGAGGTAATTGCATTGTCGTAGCTGGTGGAAAAGGCCCCAGACACTGCCGGAAAACCAAACGCCTCGGGATCAAAGCTCTGGCCGGTTCCCGCAATGGCAGCCTGGCTGATGTTGGCGGCCCCAGTCGAAGCCGAGCCGAACGCGACGTTATTCGACGACGTGTTGTTGTGGATCAATCGGTAGTTTGCCCCAAACTGCAGCGTGTGTTTGCCCTTGACCCAGGTAAAGTCATCGATAAGGTTGTGCACCGGGACGTCCAGGATGGTGGAATTGTTTTCGGCGGTTAGCGGGCTGATTCCCGCAAAATCCGAGAAGGAGTTGTTCCCCGCGCCCACGTTGTTCAACGCTTGGCGGATATAGCCATAGCGGAAGTTATTAATGAGGGTACTGCTGATGGTCCAAGTGTGCCCGATGGCAACTCCCTTCGCCGTGTCCACGACCGACGCACTGGGAGGACTGCCGGGAAACTCCGGTGCCGAAGAACTTCTGTCGCCCTGCAGGTTGCCGCGCACAAACAGACGCTGGCGATCGCTGAGTTGATAGTCGAGCTTCGCAATGTACGTATTGAGTCTGGCCGGGTTTGGAGCCGACCAAGTGAAGCCGCCCGTATTCAGCCCGTCTCCTCCAGGACTATTGGGTCCCGGGTAAGCGCTAAAGGTGGCCAGTGCGTTTGGGTCGTCACCGTGACCCCAAGGACAAGTAGTCGTGCAAATCGGGTCCATAGTGGCGACCTGCGCCGGGGTCAGCGTCTGAACCCCACTGGCTGGGCATCCCACGCTTCCCGAGCAGTTATAGCTAACATTTCCAGCCACGAATGAAGCAGTCGGAACGGTCAGGCTCTGTTGCTGGTTTTCCTGTGTCTTCTGGCCCTCGTAGTTTATAAAAAAGAAAATCTTGTCTTTCCTGATCGGGCCCCCGAACGTTCCCCCGAATGTGTTGCGAATCAACTGGCCGGGCTTATTCGGCAATCCTGCCCCAATCTCGGCCGCCTTGTTGAACCAGTTGTTGGCATGCCCGAAATTGGTGCGGTTGTATTCATACAGGCTGCCGTGAAGAGTATTGGTCCCGCTCTTGGTGACAAGCGTGACCTGTGCGCCCGAAGAACGGCCGCTGTCTGCGTTGGAGTTGGTTGTGCTGACCCGAAACTCTTCCACCGAATCCAGCGTCGATCGCAGCGCGCCAGTGAAGGCGTAACCCTGTCTCTGGTCGTTGTTGTCCACTCCGTCGAGCGTGATGTTGCCCTGGTCGGAACGCGCGCCATTCACCGCGCCGCTTCTGCTGTCTTCGTCGGGATTGGTCACGCGGGAGTTCAGGTACACGACGCCCGGCTGCAGGCTTAGCAAGTCCGGCACATTACGCCCTTCTATGGGAAGGGCCACAATCGTGGAATTGCTCACCGCATTGCCAATCGTCGCGTCCGTCGTATTGAGAGTCTGTGCGACATCACTAACCTCGATGGTCGCAGTGATGGACTGAACTGAGAGTGCAAAATTTATCGTCGCAGGCTGGCTGACCAGGAGTTCCGCGGCTTTCACCTGCTTGCCGAATCCTGCTTTGCTGGGTGTAATTGTGTACGTGCCGGGCGGGATTTGAAGGAATTCGTAAGCGCCGCTCTGGTCCGTGGTGTGGGCAAGGTGAAACCCAGTCGAGGGGTTCTCAAGGCTGACCTCAGCACCTGCAAGTACGGCCCCCGAGGAATCGGTCACCGTGCCACGCAATGAGGTGAGACCGGTCTGTGACCAGAGCAGAAGCGGACACGCCAACCAGCATAACAAGAACGCAAACCGTCTCCACGGCACCATGAGCGGTCTCCTAAGCAATCGCGAAGAATGCCTAAGAACCTGTTGCCATCTTGACGCACTGCGCGGCAGGCAGCAGACAAGATCTTTGGGCTAGAAGGGAGTCACAAACCCTACTATAGATTGGGAAGGTTAGAGAAACTACATCTCAACTGTCAAGCCCAAAATTGCTATGCCTTCGATCACGGAAATCTATTGAGAGTTTCTGCGTCCCCACTAAGGAACCATCGCTCTCGCGATCAGCCGCGTAACAGCTCATTCACGGCCCGGTACGCCTGATCTATCGCCGCATCGGTATAGGCTGTCGCCGCGGAGTCGGTGTTGGCAATAGTTATCCTGCCAAAGGGTTTGCGGCCGATCACGTTGGGGCGCTTGTCTTCGGGCCAGTCGGGATCGAATAGCGGGTTGTACTCGTAACCATAGCCATGCGGCCATCGATTCACGGTGATTGCCTCGATGTCCCGCGCCGGATCGAAGCCCCCGGAGCTTAGAGTACGGGCAAGCTGGTCACGGATTTTCCGCTCGAACGTTTCAAAAGTAGTGGTCAGCAGTTCGTATCTGCCGATTTTGTGCTGCTCCCGGGCTGGCAAGCCGGGCTTGCAGGGAGCCCGACTGAGATGCAATAAGATTGGCTCTTCGGGGCTCGTGGGACTTCGATACTCACCCATGTTGACTGCGGAGTTGAGGCTAACCTCGGGCCAGTAGGAACCCGGCGAAGAGACGCGCTGAATGCCTAGCTTTTGGAACGATGTCCAGTTCCGAATGCCCACGCTCGTGTAAACCAACGGCACTTTGACCAGGTAATGCAAAGCCTGCTTTTGTGCTTCGGGAAGCTCCGGGCACAAATAAGGAATCATCATGTTCCAGCATGCCAGCACGCACCCCTTGGCCCGCACCTTACACAACTGCTTGCCGCTAGCATAAAGAACCTCGACTTCCTGGGCAGCGGAAGGCGTTCCGACGTTGCGTGCGCCGACTACCGTGCTGTTCAGACGAAGTCTCAGCGAAGCATCTTCTCGATCCAGGCGACTGTAGTCGACTTGCGCGGTGACCACATCTTCCGCCGTGTGGCCCGGCACAGCCTCTGGAATGAGCGCCCTTACAAGCAAGCGAGCAATCGAAGCGTTCCCGTCAGGAAAGTGAAAACGATACGAACCGCCGGTGGCGTAACCAGCCGCCGAATAACTCATGTGGGGTGCGGCACCGGGCTCGAGACCCATACCCTGAAATCCCGGGAAGCCGAGAGCCCAGCAGTCCAATGCAGGCTCGGCGTCAATGCCGACTCCCCATTCTCCCTCCGTCCGCCGCTGATAAAACGGAATCACCCCCGGGTCCACCTTCACCAGCTTGAGCAGGAAGTCCCGATAGCTCATCTTCGAAAGTCTTGCCTTCTTTTCTGCCGAGCTCAGACCTGGCATGTAGTCCACTTTAGCTTGCTGTATGCGCACGATGTCGCGCCGGACCTCGGGGGAGAGCGGCGTCTTGTTCATGAAGTTCGTCCAGGTGAGCGCTCTCCCCACTTGGCTTTCAGACCCTTCTTCGTCCCAGCCACGTCCAGGTGCGCCCACCACCAGCCGATCCTCCCCGAATGTCTCTTTATCAAAGAAGACAGCAGAATCGAGACCCAGAGATCGGTAGAGCTTGTGGTCTGTATATCTCGCCTCGAATTGTGGAGGATCAATGCCGAGCTTCTTCAGCAGACCATCGGCGACCGGACTGTAGGGCGTGGGGCTGTCGATGAGGAGAGTTCCACCGTTCAAGAGCTGCCGCCGGCCGCCCAGGTGAAACTCGTTTCGCTTAGCATGACCTCCGAAGTCGTCGTGGTTCTCAAGAATGAGAATGCGAGCTGTCTTTGCGGCTTTCTCACGAAAGAAATAAGCCGCGGCCAACCCGCTAATTCCTCCCCCGACAATCACCAAATCGTAGGTTTCGCCGCTCTCGACGGGCTTGCCTGCGCTCTCCCAAAAGGTGCCGTCGCGCAAGCTGTGAGCAATCTCGAACGAACCGGGATGGCTGCCGCGCAAGCCTGTCTTTGCTGGCGGATCGTATCCGGGTTCGTTCTGCGGCTCCACGGGATTGGCCACGCCGAACGCGGGAGCAGCCGGAAGCATGGCGGCTCCGATCGCCATGGCAGCGCCGTTCATGAAATCCCGGCGCGTGATCTGCCGATTCATCCCTAGATAGTGATCGTAAGAGTCGCTCACGAAATTCCCTCCGAGAGCAGCGGCAGACTACTTCGTCTGGGGCGCCGGCGAATCATCGAGCTGCACGCCCTCCCACTCCCCGTTGCGCTCAAAGCAGACATCGGATTCCTGAAAGTTCTCATCGCTTGCCACACCTTTAACGGAGCGGGTTTTGACGCGCAGTAGGTAACTCGCGACTGCGGTATCTCGGCTCGGGTATATCTGCACCTGCATATCGTGCAATTGGACAGATTGTGACTCCCCCACCACTCTTGAAAGCAGTCCAAATTTTCTCGTATTGCGGCCGATCTTCTGCTCCAGCTCCAGGATTCCTTTTCCGCCTGCGACGTCTGCGCGAAGCAGAACAGGACCAGGGTTAGAGCGATCAGAATCGACACGCCGGTGTTGCTTCGCTTGTTCATTTCTGCCGCCTTCGAGTTGCGGCTTTAGCTCGACAACAACTCCTGCACAGCCCGATAGCTTTGATCGATCGCCTGGTCAGTGTAGGCGGCCGCGGCGGCATCGGAGTTCGCAATGGTAATCCGCCCGAAGCGTTGTCGTGCGATATCGCACGGCCGTTTCCCCTCCGGCCAGTCCGGGTCCCACAGCGGGTTGTATTCGTAGGCATATCCATGGGGCCAGCGGTTGACCGTAATCGCCTCGATATCGCGGGCAGGATCAAAACCGCCGCTGCCCAACACGCGCACAAGTTGGTCGCGGATGTTTCGTTCAAAAGTCTCAAAGGGGGTAGCGAGCAACTCGTAATGCCCCGCACGCTGCTGCTCCCTCGCAGAAAGACCTGGTTGGCACGGAGTGCGCAGCATGTGCACCAAGATCGGCTCATCGGGAGACTCTGGCGGCTTATATTCACCGATCTTTGCGGCCTGATCCAAGTTCATGGAGGTGTGATACATCCCCGGACAGGAGACGCCCCGGAGTCCAAGCTTGTGAAATGCTGTCCAGTTGCGGAGGCCCACAACTGAGTAAACCAGCGGCACTTTCACCCCGTAATGCAGCGCGTCTTTCTGTTCTGCAGGCAGGTCCGGACAAAGATACGGAATAACCATATTCCAGCACGCCAGCACCGCTGCTTTGCCACGGACGCTGTACGCTTTTTGGTCGCGGCCATACACCACCTCGACTTGTTTAGCGGAAGCAGAGTCTCCCACATGCCGTGCCAGCACCGCGGTGCTGTTCAGGCGTATGCGGACGGCAGAATCTACATGATCCAGGCGACCGTAGTCCATACTGGCCGTCACAATATCTTCGGCCGTGTTCCCCGGAGCAGAACCGGGCACTAACGACCGCACCAACATGCGCGCGATCGACGCGTTGCCGTCGGGAAAGTGAAAGTGAAATTCCTCTTGTGGTGTTACTTCTCCCAGCGCAGTGAAGGTCAAGCCTTTTGAAGGTACGCGATCGAGACCCATGCCTTGAAACCCAGGAAAGTGGATTGCCCAGCAATCCAGCGCCGGAACCGCATCGATGCCGATCCCATACAGCCCGTGAGTACGACTCTGGTAAAAAGCAATGACGTCCGGGTGAGCCTTCACCACATTGAGCAGGAAGTCCTTGTAACTCATTTTGGAGAGCCGAGATTTCTTCTGCTCCTGAGGCACTCCTTCCATGTAATCGACTTTGGCCTCTTGAATCCGGACGATGTCCTGCTGAGCCTGCGCCGACAGCGGGGTTCGTGCGAGAAATTCCGCCCATTTGCTTGACGCGCCCTGTCGACCGTAGAATCCTCCAGGCGCGTTTGTGACCAATCGCTCGGTTCCGAAGGTCTCCTTAGAAAAGAAGTAGCCAAATCCAAGACCGCTGGATGCGTGATCGTTCTCATACTTTTTTTGCAGTGCGGGAGGGTCGATGCCAAGTTCGGCTAGTAGGCCGCGCGCTTCTTTACTGTAGGGGAACGGCGATTCGATAGAGACAGTTCCCCCATTCGTCAGCAGCATCCTCCCCCCGATGTGGAACTCGTCTCTTTTGGCATGGCCGCCAAAATCATCGTGATTGTCCAGAATCAGGATGCGAACTGAAGGCCCGGCTTGCTTGCGATAGAAGTAGGCCGCCGCGAGGCCACCGATGCCGCCCCCGACCACCACCAGGTCGTATTCCTCGCCAGTCTCGACCGGCTTGCCTGCTTTTTCCCAGAAGGTTCCGTCACGCAGCGAGTGTGCGACTTCGAAAGCACCAGGATGACTTCCCCGCATTCCGTTGAGAGTTGGAGGATAATAGCCCCGGCGATCTTGCGCGGAGGCTGTAAGGGTTTGGGCCGAGAGCAGTCCTCCAATCCATGGATTGGCAAGCACGCCACCCACGCCAACGGCCATGCCGTTCAAGAAATCCCGGCGCGTGATGTGGCGGTGCATGCCCAGCGCGCGATCGCGAGATCGACCGCCGTCTTCATTGTCGAGATCAGCCATATTTTTCTACGCATCTTTCACTTGTTCCTGAAC
>DATNKA010000315.1:0-3121 GCA_035603655.1 Candidatus Acidiferrales bacterium
CGCCATGGACGCAATCGAGCGGGCGAGTCGCTGGCGGCCGCTGGTGGTGTTCTTCGATGAGTTCCAGGAGATTGTCGAGAACCTCGAAGAGCGCGAGTCGCGTCACCTGCTTGGTGTGCTGCGTGCGGAAATCCAGCGTCACACCCATGTGGCCTACCTCTTCGCTGGTAGTGCCAGGGGTTCGATGCTGGATATCTTTACCGCAGAACGCAGTCATTTTTACCAATCCGCGGCGATTCTCGATGTGGGGCCGATCCCACAAGCGGATATGGCAAAATTCTTCAAGGAACAATTCGCGCGCGGTAAACGCGAACTGTCCGCGGACACCCTGCAGGCGATTTTTGCCTTGGCCGGGGAATCGCCGAATGACCAGCAACAGCTCGCCTATCACTTGTGGACGCAATCGACGCCTGGACGCTTGGGGCAAGACGAACTAAAACGGGCGTTTTCGGCGCTCCTCGCCGAGGTGAGCCGGCGGGGCGAACTGATCCTTGAATCGGCAACTCCCGCACAGCGGCGCGTGCTTTTTGCCACCGCTATCCGGGAAGACGAAGAGACCTCCACCGATTCTTTCATTCGCTTCGCGGGCTTCAAGAACAACAGTTCGGTGGGCGCCGCGTTGCGTCCCTTTTTGAAGGGCAACAATGCGATTTTGGAAAAGCGCGGCAGTCGGGTGCGCTATCGAGAGCGTTTCATGCGGTTATGGGTGTTATTGCAGGTGGTCAATATTCCAAGCTTGTTTCCGGCCGGCCGCCCCTTCATCGCCAGCAGCGAGCAGGGCTTGCTGCTGCCGTATCTGTCAAATGCCCTGAAATAAGACGTCCAGGTCGATCGGGACTACGCTCACCGATGTATCCCTACGCAGCCCTACGTTGCCCCACAAATCGCGAAAATTCACACGCTAATCACACTTGGCATCATCATTTGCACGAAACCACTTGTTTTCCAGTTCCGGCAGCGCCTTCCCCGTGGGTTCGATTCCCATTGCCCGCTCCACTTTTGGTTGTCTGGCATGTCCTTGCGTTGCCCTAGGACGCGACTTAGCTTATCGCCCAGTTCCCACAGTCTCAACGCGGCTACAGTTCATTTGGTATGCGTCGTGGTCGGGTGGTATAGATTGTGTTTGTAACCAACGCCGTTCTTAACGGTCATGTAAACACTTCGGACGTTGCGAATATCGCTTATCGGATCCGTGTCAAGAACGACAAAGTCAGCAATCTTGCCGACCTCGATCGAGCCCAAGTCATTTTCGCGCCCGATCGTTCGCGCACCGTTGATTGTTGCAGATTGAATGGCGTCTGACGGCGTCAACCCTGCATCTTGGACCAAGAGTATGAGTTCCTGCGTCAAGGCGCTGAAGCTCTCTTTACTATCGCCGGGTTCGTCGTCTGTGCCAGCGGATAAACGAACTCCGGCACGATAGGCTTCACCGGCCAACTTTGCAGTCAACGCATACTTGCAGTCGATTCCCGTATCGTCCGAAAAATAGACGTACAAAGTGGCATCCAATATCGTGCCGCGCTGTTTCATATCCGATAGCAACGCGTCGAGTTGCGCATTCGGAAGCTCCAGCTTTTGCGCCTCCACTGGTGCAGGGGGGTGCATCGCTGCCGGCGGAATCGGATCTGATACCTCGTAGCCGAGCATACATGCATGGCTCATTACATCGACCCCGGCATCCGCAACCTCGCTTGGACGCGCCGGGAACACGGCTGCATGAGCCCAGACCAGCATATGCTGGCGATGCGCTTCCACAGTGATCGCGCTTAGGAGCGGCGCGGACACATCTGCGTAGACCTTTATCCCAGTCGCCCCGGTACCGCGAGCTTGAGCCATGGCAAGGGGCAGGTTTGTCTCAACCGTCACCGCCTGCATCCACGGCACTTCACCTGCCACACGCCCGCGAGCCGCTTGGTGAGTGCGCGGATCCTGGAAGAAAGCCGGCCCTGCCATTACCGCAGCATAGTAGATGTCCGGCGACGGGATCTCGTCAAACTCGGCTTCACGCTTAAGCTCTGCAAGCAGTCGCACGTCACCGGCCATGTCTCGGACGGCCGTGACGCCGCTGTAAAGTTCACGAACTAAATACGCTTTGGCGGCTGACGGGTTGGCTGAGGTCGCGAGGTGTACATGGCTGTTGATCAATCCGGGAATTACAAACTTGCCACGCACATTGAAGACTTCAGTGCCCTTTGGGGCACGGTAATTCAAGCCCGGAAGTATCGCTGCGATGCGACCGGCGCGAGTGACGATGACCATGTCGGAGCGGCCAGCGGCAGCCGTGCCATCGTAGATTGTTGCGCCGACATAGGCTGCAGCCTTTTGATCCGTCCCCGGCAGAGCGCAGGCATTTGTACTCCCCAATGCCATTGTGGATACTAAGACGCCTACGCGATATAAATTCATTGGAAAATGTTGCCTTCGAAAGATAGTCGGACGAAGTCGGAGATACGGAGTGTTTGCAGGTAAATTCGCGAGAGGCTCCGGAATACTCTTCAATGACGTTCCACAATCTTACTGCTTATTCCGATCGTCGGCTTTCTAGCGGCCATTTCGCACTCGCCGCGGACGGACGACTGAAAGGCTAACTCGGGACTCTCGCACGCCGAGTATCGCCACGTAGCCCCACATACCGCGAAAATTCACACGCTAATCACACTTGGCATCAGCATTCGCACGAAACCGCTTGTTTCCTAGTTCCGGCAGCGCCTTCCCCATGGGTTCGATTCCCATCACCCGCTCCACTCTTCGTTGCCTGGCGTGTCACTACGTTGCCCTAGGTCGCGACTTAGTTTGTCGCCCCGTTTCGGCAGGCTCAACTCGGCTACTGTCCATTTGATCGACTCCAATTCCGAATCGCGGAAAATGAACTCTATTGGTTTGAAAAGACTACTCCGTGAGGGACGCCGGTTCCCTTCCAGCCGTGCGGCCAGGCTTGATCGGCGAAATTAAATCCGGGCTTACCATCATCGCCGCGAAAGGCGCCGTCCACTTCGAGTTGACCAGTTACCTGATCCAGTTTTAACAAGTACAGTCGGGCCTCGTTGTAGCCGGTTACGACGAGGCGCTTTGTCTTTGCGTCCCATCCGGTCCAGTGCGGAACCATGGCGTCGCTGAGCTT
>DATNKA010000316.1:0-7369 GCA_035603655.1 Candidatus Acidiferrales bacterium
TCAGCTACCCGGTTGCCATCGACAGCGACTACAAGATTTGGAAGGCCTTCAATAATGAATACTGGCCGGCCCACTACTTCATCGACGGCAAGGGGCGGATTCGTTATCACCACTTCGGCGAGGGCGATTACGACGAATCGGAACACGTGATCCGGGAGCTTTTGAAGCAAAACGGAGCGCAACTGGCGGCGTCGGAGGCCATATCTGCATCCGGCGCGGGAGCAGAAGCCGCACCCGACACCGCCAACCAGCGTTCACCGGAAACCTACGTCGGCTATCATCGGGCAGAACATTTCGCTTCCACCGAAGCGATCGCTCACGATTCCAAGCGTGTGTACACGCCACAACCCCGACTCTCACTTAATCAGTGGGCTCTCGGTGGGAGTTGGAAGGTGGGTGAGGAAAGCGCGCTGCTTCAGACGGCCCCGGGAAAAATTATTTTTCGCTTTCATGCCCGCGATCTTCACCTCGTCCTAGGAACCACGAAGGATGGCAGGCCGGTCCGCTTCACCGTGAAACTGGACGGCACGGCACCGGGTGACGATCATGGCGTCGATACCGACAACCACGGTGCAGGCACAGTACAGGGGCACCGGCTTTATCAACTCATCCGGCAAAAGGGGCCGGTGGAAGATAGAACATTCGAGATCGAGTTCCTGGATCCAGGCGTGCAGGCATTCGCGTTCACGTTTGGCTAATCTTCTGATTGGAGCATCGATGTTGGCCAGGAGTTCAGGCTCATCAATGCCGGGCCACTCTTCAAGTTCACTCCGGCGGTGTCGTTCCTCGTGGCCTGCGAGACTAAAAAGGCAGTCGATGTGCTGTGGAATGAGCTCTCCGAAGGGGGTTCGGCTCTCCTGCGGCTCGGCGAATATCCGTTCGGCGAGAGATACGGATGGACACAAGACCGATACGGGCTTTCATGTCCGCGTGTTGCAATGCAACATCATGTGTTCAATGAGTTACGTGAAATTGTTAAACTTCTCTCAGAAGAAAAAAGCCCTTTATCCTGGGTGGAAGAACGCACTCCGGAACCGCCAGCGAACTCTTGCGAATTCGAATCGGGTCACGGCACGCCTAAGGACTTCTTATCTGGTTGAGGGGCCGCTAACGAACGGGCTCCCCGCCTCAAAGAAGCGCAGCAGCCGGCCCACCTCACGCGTGATGCCGATGCGCACAGCGGTGCCAATGTGCGCAGTCTCTCGAACCGCAGTCCCAAGCCAAAGCGGACCATTGGCACACAGGTCAACTCCGTCCAAGCGCTGGTCAATGTCCAATGCGGCCGCTAGCCGTCCTGGACCTCTCGCCAAATCTGTGAGTTTGTCGGTTTTGCGGAGCCGTTTCATTAGGTTGATGCCATCAAGAGGCTCAATGGCGCGCAACAGCACGCCCGCGCCAACTCCCGGTTCTTCAGCCGTCACGTTGAGCATGTATGACGTCCCGTAGATGAAGTACACATAAGCAAACCCCCTGCCCAGGAATAGCGTTTGGTTTCTGGGCGTTCGTCCATGATAAGCATGACCACTCGGATCGCCCGGTGGGTAAGCCTCTGTCTCGACAATGCGGCCGCTAATCCTGTTTCGCCCGGTCTTGCGCACAATGGTTTTCCCGATGAGATATCTAGCCAGCTCAGCCGTATCACTCGGCAAGCTAGCCCGTGATAGCCGCTGGACTTCATGAGCGAGATGAAACGCGGTCTGCAATGGAACACGCTGATCCTGTCTACCGGGCCCATTTCATGCAGCAACTTTCATTGCAGCAGCCCGATCAGATAAACGCCATTCAGGCGTCCAATGATGCGGAGATGTGCGTAAGGTGCAGCGACGTTGTGGCCTTGTTAGGGAAGACCTCGACCAAACCCCCACCAGCAGCCGCAATGTTCGCACGACGGTCGCTGCTTTCCTTGTCTGGACAGACTTACAGTGTGCTGGAAAGCTCGGGCCCCGTACACAGTTCTGATTAGGCCAGAAGCGCGGCGACGAGTCCATTGGACGAAGGTATCGCTGGGGACGGTGGCAAGTTCGTCGATTACTCGTTCCCTCTGCTCTGGCGGAACTAACGAAATACTCGAGTAGCCTTCCTGCAAGGACTCGCCGTGACCAAGTTTCTTTCGTTGTGCGGCGACGCCCCCAAGGTCAGTGAGTCATGAGAACGTCCTTAGCTTATGGGCGATTGAGTTTCGTGAATGCAGCCGCCGCATCGTGAATGCGGTCGAAAAACTGCGCCGGGCCGATGACTTCAGTCAAGAGATGCCGGTCCAGGTCTGCCTTCAGAGAGAGAGGCGAGCGAGCGAATACCAACACAACTCCGCGGTCGACCAATTCCTTGTGAAGCTGACGTACCGTCCGGGCCGCCGTGTAATCCACATTCGTAATCGCTTCGGCATCGACGATCAGCCAGCGCACGGGTGAAAGAGTTGGCCCAACCAAGCCGCGGATCTGGTCGGCAAACAGGCCGGCGTTGGCGTAAAAGAGCCCGGCCCCGAAGCGATAGATCACCAACCCCGGTCTCGTTACGGTGCCGGGAACAGCCGGGACTATATGCCAGATATCCCCCTCGTTTACGACCAAGACTCCGGTGTGAGGACGATAGCTGTGCCGCACAATCCGGAGCAGCGACAGCACCATGGCGATTAGAATGCCCTGCTCGACTCCCACCAGCACAACGACGGCCGCAGTAAACACGGCCAGAGCATATTCCCCGGGACTCTCGCGTCTAATGTCGCGCAAGCCACGCACGTCGATTAGACGGACAGCAAGCAAAAATACGATGGCTCCCAATACGCAGCGTGGCAGGTATTGCAGAGGCTCGGTCAAAAAGAGCAGAACCAACGCAACCGCGATGGCGGTAGCCACGTGGGCAAGCTGGCTCTGCCCCCCGGAGCTTTCGACCATCGCGGTTTGAGTAGGGCTTCCATCCACCACGAACGTCCCGCTCAATGCTGCCGCAGCGTTGGCCGCAGACAGACCAACCAAGTCGGCGCTTTCATCCAGGTGCTGATCATGGCGCCCCGCGTAAAAACGCGCGGTAGCCGCGCTTTGCGCAAGGATCATCACAAAGCAGGAGGCGGAAACGCCGAGCAGCGGTACGACGTCCCTCCAGTGCACATCCGGCAACCCTAAATGCGGAAGCCCCCCGACGACCGGCCCGATGATGGCGATGCCGTGACCGGCGAAATCCCAGCTTGCGCTCGCCGCAATTGCGCCGGCGACCGCGATCAGAGAGCCCGGAACTTTGGGGGCAAACCGGCTGAAAGCAAAGACGCCTATCACGACCACCGTAGAGATAGCCACGGTCGGCCAGTGAATCATGGGCAGGCTGCGGAAGAGATCAAGGAGTTGTCCAATCGTCCGATTGGAGTGCACTTCAAGTCCGGCCATCTCGCTCAGCACGGCGATGCCCACCTGAAATCCAACTCCGGTGAGAAACCCGGTCAGTACGGTTTGCGATAAAAAATCGGCCAGGAAGCCGAGCTTGAGGACTCGGGCCAGCAGCAGAAATCCGGCAGTGAGCAAAGCAACCGTCGACGCCAGCGCCACATATCTCGCGCTTGCGATGGGAGCCATCGTCGCAAGCTTCCCGGCAAGGATAGACGCGGTTGCCGAATCGGCGGCGACCACCAAGTAGCGCGAGGAACCGAACGCGGCAAATGCCAGCAACGGAAGCAACAGCGTGTAAAAACCCGCGACCACCGGCATCCCGGCAATCTTGGTATAACCCAGCGCCTGCGGGATGTTCATCGCCGCCAGTTGGAATCCGGCCAAGGCATCCCGGGCCCCTCCGGCCCGAGTCACCGGCCTTATACCCTGAAACAGATTAAGCCAGCGACCGCTTCGTGCCTGCGACGGGCTGGATGGCGGGCGATCTGGTTCGGGCGAAGGAGTGGCCTGTATGCTCATTGTCATCCCAAGATCGTCCTCGACCCTTCCGAAGGTTTCACGCACTGCAAAGCGCAACTGATTTCAAGTCGGGGCCACCGAGGACAATATAGCAATGCGATCTCAGCATACCCGCTGCTGGAATGATCGCACCTGGAAAAAGTCGATGACGGAGCGGGTCAGACCTTGAGGCGAAACATTCCCGTTCCCTTGCACATCCATGGTGGACATTCTTTCGCGTCTGCGTCTGTCGGAACTAGCTTGCCGTGAATCCGTTAGCTGTTGCTGGGAAGGTGCGCGATTTCGACCGAGCAATGGGCATAGCGAGAGCGACGGAGTCAGACATACTTCCCGATACAAATCGGGTTACGCCCTTGTGTCCATGTGAACCCACCACGATCAGGTCAGCTTTCCATTTGGTTGCGCAATCGAGGATCACCATTTTGGGATCCCCGTCTCGGACGGATGTGCTCGCATCAAAGCCGGGCGAGCATAGGCGCTCAGCGGCGGTTTTCACTAGGTCCCGAGCTCTCCGGTTCTCCACTTACAATAAATGGATTCAAGCTGACCTTCGCTGAACATCGGCTGCACTCCGACTACGGGAAACGGAGCCGGCATAAGGTTGCTCCAGTCCACCGCGTGCAGAACAAGCACTTGCGTATGATCCTGGCGAGCCTGAGAGAGCACTGCCTGGGGTCGCCGTCCGGCAAATTTCGAATCGTCAACCGAGAGCGGGATCCTCATGGTGGAAAACGCCTGTCGAATATCTCACCAAAGGAGTTCATCAGTATGCCGGTCTTGAGGACGGAAGCGTGCACACTCTAGATCTTCTCTCTTTAGTGTTACTCGGCGAATTCCAAGTGGAGGCGAACGTAAGTTTTCCTCGTGCGAGCGCTTTGAACCACAGTGGCCTCTGTAATAAGGCCACTGTGGCAGGTGTGGGGAGTGAAATTGCACTGACTCCCTGCATGACCCCAGCCGGCTCACGCCGCGCGCGTTGCTCCGGTCGAGGGCTCGTAGCTGTCGATCTGCTCAGCCCCTGAGGTCTTTAACATGTCGCGGGCTTTCCCCACTTCCTCGGCAGTTCCATGTGCGACAAGAACGAACTTGCCGGCTTTGATCGACGTCTCGTATTTTACGACGCTGTTTTTGGGAATGCCCAGGCTGAAGAGTCCCGCACCGAGGGCACTGACCCCTCCCACGACGACTGCTCCCTCCAGGGCCGCGACGATCCAGGCTACGATGGAGCCGGCAGCAACAACCGGCCCGATGCCTGGGATGATCAAGAACGCCGAACCGAAGAGCATACCCCAGAGCCCTCCCCAAAATGCGCCCCATTTGCCCCAGTATTTCATCCTGTCGCCTGTGTTATAGAAACCGACGACATCCTCTTCCGTCTGATAGTCGCGGCCGACGACGGCCAGTTTCTTGACGTCAAACCCACCACCCTTCAATTCCTTGATGGCATTTTCTGCTGCGGAGTGTTGGCTGAAAACTGCAACGACCGAGTTTTGCTCCTGTCCTGGCGTGTTATTCATTGTTCATCTCCTTATTTCGTACATTCAGAATTTATTTGTGCCCATCGCGATTCGATTCGCATTGGTTAAGGTTTATTTGGCGTACTTCTACTCATTTAACGCCGTATGGGATTGCTCTACCAAGTTTAAATCCGCGAGTCTCAGACTGTTCCGAAATTAAGCGTCCTGGCGCGGTTCAACGCTTCTCGTACGGGTGGAGGATGTAGTCCTTCGCCTTCACGGCCGTGTGGCACGCGTTGCCGCAGTCTGAGAGGCTTTTGGGATCGGCCGTGAACTGGTCCGATGCAGCATCGTAGTTGAACACTGCGTATCCCCACCCGCCGCTTTTCGGAAATCTCTTGCTGTCCTTTTCCATGACGAAAGCCTGGCTAAAGACGTCTGGCACATCCACGACGAAAGGGGCTTCGGTGCTCTTCTTCGGCTTCCACTGGAGTTTCACAATCATGGAGCCATCCGGAAAAGGCTGGCCGTTACCGGGAACGCCGGCCTTGTACGCCGTGATCATCTTCGGATTACCGACGATCACCTTAAGCACTTCGTTGGTGCTGGCGGAGGAGACCAGCGCCCAGTCCTCGTAACCCCTGAAGTCGGAGAACGCGATTCCGCTCGGCGATTTCAGCGAGTACTTGTCTTGGCTCTGCGCAAGAAGAGCGGCGGCGCCGAGGACGGCGAGCACTGCCACGGCTGTCGCAATCACGGTAAAGCCGGTGATACGTTCCACGGCGCTGCGTGTTTCTATCTTCTGTTCTTGTGGTTCTTGCGCCGCAGATTTCGTCACAAATTCAGACATGGTGTGTTCTCCTTCACGAAAGACGTTTCGTAAGCCCGATCAAGGTGCGTCTCGAACAGCGATTAAGCCAGACGTGAGGGGAGGAAAACAATTGGACAAAGGTATTGACGATACCTTTGTATCAAGCGTGCGGCAGGAAGTTTCCTTCGCTTTGATTGATTTTCAGGACTAGCTGGATGGGGAAAAGCCGTACGCCTCGGGCTGATGGCACTGCGGTCGATACGAAAGTATGGGCAATACCATCGTCCAATTGCGCGGCCTATTCTGTTCTGGCTGAATGGTGGCAGCTTTATGCTGCCGGGTGGTTTGTGTCGCCCGAGCGACGATTTCGGATCGGAGTTCTAAGTTCCTGAGATTGTCGTCGGCTATACGTGCATGTGCTGCGACGGATGAGCTACAAACGGCCGAGGGCTATTGTCGGCTTTAATCAACCGGTTTCCGAGACTAACAAATACGGAGGAAAATCCCATGGCAACCATGAACGCACCCACCAAACTCACAGAGATGAACGCGCCTACGAAACCCGTACAGATTCGCCTGACCCGGCGGTCGGCCGCCTATTGGCGTGTGACGATCGATAATCCGCCGATCAACGTCATGGGCCCGGAAATGGTCAAGCAGTTCCAGGAAGTCATCAACGCTCTCGAGGCCGATGAGGAGGTCAGGGTCGTGGTCTTCGACAGTGCGGTCGACGACTACTTCCTTAATCACTCCGATTTCATGGCCAAGCTTGAGGACCTGACCTCACTGCCGGCGGGCCCCACAGGCTTGCCGCCCTGGCCGGACTTTCTTGTGCGTCTGACCCGCCTCCCGGTTGCGTCCATCGCCCTCATCCGCGGCCGTGCGACCGGCAACGGCAGCGAGATCACGCTGGCCTGCGACATGAGTTTCGCCAGCCGCGAGAAGGCCATCATCTCGCAATGGGAGGTGGGGGTCGGGATGGTCGCCGGCGGCGGCCCCATGGCTCGACTTCCCCGGCTCATCGGCCGAAACCGTGCCCTCGAGGTGCTCTTGAGCTCGGAAGACATCAGAGCAGATCAGGCCGAGGCCTACGGTTACATTAATCGCGCCCTGCCCGACGCCGAGCTAGATGCGTTCGTAGATGCGCTCGCGACGCGGATCGCCAGGTTCGACAAATGGGCGATCGCCCAGACCAAGCGCCT
>DATNKA010000317.1:0-11977 GCA_035603655.1 Candidatus Acidiferrales bacterium
TATATTCCGGTGTGAGCCGTGGAAGCGGGGCAGAGAGCGATTTTTTCATCCAGCAGAACTTCGGCGAAGTCACGGAGCAGATAGTCGGGGAGCAAGATGCGGAAAGCATTGTTCTGCCGAACATTTCTTCATGGAAAAAACACGGGCAGGTGACTCTAGACGAGCGCGAAGGTGTGGCCATCCTCTCCACACAGAGCTCCGATGACGGGGTGGTCATTCCTTTTGCGGCGAGTGCTTCCGAAGTGTTTTCGGTGCGGGTGCAGTATCGTTCAGCTTTCCCCGTGGCCATTGAGATTTGGGATGTAGATGAGCAACTGCGCAAGGTTGCCGACCTTACGTTGTACAACGATGGCGTTCCAGAATCAGCCGGAGCCTGGTCGGAATTTCAAACGACCGTATTTGTGCCGGCATTGCAAGGAAATGGCTGTGCGGTCTTCGTTTCCGTAGCGCCATCGGAGCAAGGCAAGAAAGTGGAAGCGCTCGGAGGTTTCGCAAGGGTCGAGGTGCACGGCCTGGAAGTTCACCGCATTCCCACTCGCAGCGAACCCTACCACCGGCTGGAGATGGGCCAGTCATCGGAGAAAACCGTTTTTGTGTTTGCGGCTGAAGAGGTGCCGGATACGGTTCGAGGTCACCGGCTAGCCAGCCAGATCTACCTGGCTGATGGTCTTGGTTTAAAAGGCGCGGAGACGGAGAAAGTCGTCTACGCCGACCTTATGATGCTTTGCTGGATTGCAGAACCGCAGAGCTTTAGGCCGATTTGCGCTCCGAGCATTTGGTATTCCGCCGCTGGGGAGATGTATCTTCGTGACAGTTTCTACGCGCTAAATGGGATTCACAATCGCGAATTGAACGAGGAAGTCTTCAGTGTTTGGGCGGAGAATCAGGGAGCCGATGGGGCCATCAACACCTTGGTGGAACCGAATCTCGCCAATGTCGAGCGCAAATCGAACGACTCCACGCCCCTGTGGCTGATGTGGGCACTGCTGAATCGTCGGCGGTTTGGTACTCAGTTGCCCATGAAAAAGGTGAGGAAAGCCGCGGAATACTGCCTTCGAACTTACGATCCCCGCCACGTCGGCGTTTGCTGGGCGCAGTTCGTCATGGGCCAGCTCGACGTAATCCGATATCCAGAGGGCACTTCTGCAATCTGTGAGAACCAGGGAATGTTGGCAGTGATAGCCCGAGCAATCAAGGAACTGCAGATAGCAGGCGTGAGTGAGACGATCTCCGATGAGTATCTTGGTAAAACAGAGGAACTCTATCGCAACTATTACGATCCCACGAGAAAGTTTATGCGTCCGGCACGGGATATCGGAGACGCCATTGGATTTGCTGAGATATTCCCTGAGTTTCTTTCGCTTTGGCTATTTGGCCGAAAAATGCTCTCTGACGAGATGGTGGTGAACCATCTTGATCGCATACCAACCATGATGCACCGCAAGGACTGTCCCCATCCGGAGGCCGGCGGTGCGGTCCGTCCGATACTCATCGGACTACCGGAAGCAGGAGCAGGAGCGAGCAGCTGGAAGTATTTCACCGAGAAGTGGCATCCCATGGTTAGCGATTCTTTTGCGGCCAGTTATGCCAATCAGGGGATGGACGGCATCTATTACAACGGTGGCAGTTGGATGCGGATTGAAGTCTGCGGCTACGTGACCGGCCAGCTGCACGGATGGAGCGGTGCCACAAAGGCGATCGCTAACCGTCTGTGGGCGGAACTTAATATTGATCCCGAGTTTCCCACCAGCCAGGAATATCTTGCTACCGATCCGGCTCACCCATTCTTCGGCTATCACAGGGTTTTCGCCTGGAACTCATTCATTCTGCTAGCCTTAGAGTTGGCGGGTTTGCGCTCTGCGGACATGGATCCTGACTATCGAAAAGTGATTGCACATATTCGACGCGCCTCGCCCCCTGTAGCCCCCTGAGAGAAAGCTGCGTAACAAGCGGTTTCAAAGACCTGGATTCTCCGCAGTCAAGTTGATCCCTCTGTTTTTCTTGCTGTGAATCACAATGAATTCACGTGTGAGACCCTTCCCCGAAGCCTGGGCAGGGGTTAATCATTCGCTCACACTTTCGGCATAGTGCAAAAGCACTAGCTCGTACCCGGGGTGGTTTGGGGTTCCACTCAAGCTTGAGGCTCGCTTATAGGCGTCGGCTGTCAGGTTGCCAACGTCAAGGGTCGCGATTTGATCGGATTCTGGGGAGAAAAACTTTGAAAAGCCTGATCTGCGCTTGTGCTTTCCTGCTGGCATCGACCGTATGCGTTCTCGCCCAGACAACCAATGGCAGCATTCAGGGCACCGTAACCGATCCAAGCGGTGCGGCTATCGTCGGAGCCAGCGTGACCTCTCGAAACATGGATACTGGCCTAACGGTTGCGACTACGACTACGGGTGCCGGCCTTTACTCATTGCCGAACCTTCCTCCGGGTCGGTACACCGTCACTGTCCAAGGTCCGAATCTTAAGAAGTACAGCAGGGAAGGCGTTACCGTTCAGACGGGCGCCACAGTCGGCTTGGACATCCCGATGCAACTGGGTGGCGTCTCCGAGAGCGTGACGGTTGCCGCCGACGCCACTCAGCTTGAAACGGCAACCTCCGACATCGGAGCCACTGTGCAGTCGTCCCTGACCGAGAACTTGCCGCTGGAGGTGAACGGCACGGTCCGCAACCCAGTTCAGTTCATAAGCCTGGTCCCAGGATTCGTAGGCAACGTGGGAAATAACCCTGGCGACAACTCGACGGATGATTTCAAGGTGAACGGCGGTCAAGAAGGCGGTACCGACATTCTGGTGGATGGTGTTTCGATCTCGTTGGTTTCGCCTAATACACAAATGAATAAGGGTGTTTCGACAGAGGGCGTGCAGGAATTCAAAGTCCTCCAGAGTAACTTTTCTCCCGAATACGGTGAATCCGGCGACGGCATCGTGAGCCTCACCCTGAAGTCCGGCACGAACGATTGGCACGGCTCAATTTACGATTATCTCCGCAACCGCGTGCTGGACGCCAATAGCTGGGCCAATAACACTCAAGGCTTGAAGAAGTCTGTCAATACCCAAAACGACTTTGGCGCAACTGCAGGCGGACCGGTACGTATTCCCTACCTTTACAACGGGCACGACAAAACTTTCTTCTTCTTTGATTATGAAGGCTTCCGCTTCAGAACCGGGGGCACTTCACCGATCAGCGTTCCTCCAGCGGCCTTTCAGAAGGGCGACCTTTCGGGGCTTTGCACCGCCGGATTCACCGGGGGCATCTGTAACGACCCGACGCACCAACTCTACGATCCCACGACCCACGCAGCTATACCCGGCGATGTTTTGACGAACGATCCGAATTTCACTCCTAGCTCGGTGATGACAAAGGTTTTTGGGCTGTTGCCGCCCACCACCCCAGCCCTCACCAATAACGTGATTGATACCACGATTTCGAGCACGACGGCGAATATCTTTGATATCAAGATCGATCACATTATCTCCGACAAGCAGAGGATTTCCGGCGGCTTCGATTACGACAACACGAACACGGGCGGCACTTCGAACCTCGGACCCATCTTCGGCAGCGTGACCCCGCAGAACACCCGATATATACGTTTTAGCGACAACTACATCTTCACTCCATCGGTGGTGAACCAGTTTCTGATTGGATTCAGTCGTCGGTATCGCGGAGAGGTCTCGAACGGCCTCGGTCAGGACTATCCCGCTAAGATCGGGCTCACCGGCGTATCGAACGTGACTTTCCCCTGCATAAAATTCACTGGAACACCGTACGAGAACTTGCTTAACAATTGTGGAGATTCGCAATTTGCGGACAACGTCTACCAGACCAATGACTCCGTGAGCTGGGTCAAAGGTAAGCACAACATGAAATTTGGGGGCGAGATTCGCGCCTTGGAATTCAACGTGCGGCGGCTCACACAGGCCTCTGGCGAGTTTGATTTTAACGCCCAGGAGACTAGCACGACCGGAGCGGGCGGAGCAGGTGGGGCGGGCGGAGACCCTGTGGCCAGTTCGTTGTTCGGCCTGGTGAATACGTCGACCCTGAATTACGGCTCATTTAGCGGGGTGCGGTACAAAGACTACTCCCTCTATGCCCAGGACACATATAAAGTCACGAACCATTTAACTCTGAATTACGGCTTGCGCTACGATTTGGATATCCCGGCTAGCGAAGCACAAGACCGCTTTTCCATGGTCGACCCAACTCTCCCGAATCCTGGTGCAGGCGGCATACTCGGAGCCTACACATATTTTGGAAGCGGGACGGGTCGGAACGGAAAGACGCGTCCGCAGGATATTTATAAGAAAGCGTTCGGACCGCGCCTAGGCTTTGCCTACAGCATCAACACCAATACGGTATTGCGTGGCGGTTACGGAATTTTCTATGAACCGCTTAAGGAGGGATCGTTTGCCGACCAGGATGGCCTGGGATTTTTCAACCGACAGACGATTACACCTACCAATGGCGGCCCTATCCAAATTGATCAGGGCGTGACCCGCATTTTCCCCAACTCTGGACCATTTACACCCGACGGTCAGAACGGCAGCAACGGTGTGATTACCGTTCCCGCCAATACCGGGCGTCCTGCCGATATCCAGACCTGGAATCTCGACATTCAGCGTCAGATTACGTCGAACTTGTTTGTCAGCGTGGCTTATGTGGGGTCTAAGGGCACGCACTTGCCCGCCCTGAACATCATTCCCAACCAAGTGAATCCCACGTATCTTTCGCTGGGTAATGACCTGTCGATGGATATCTCCTGTCTCACACTCGGGACCTGTCCCAACGCGACCGCTGCGGGAATCAAAGTGCCCTACGCCGGATTCACCGGAAATATTAATCAAGCTCTTCGGCCCTTCCCCCAGTATGGTGATTTCAACCAGGAAGATAACTCCTTCAGTCCCGATCGCACCGGCAACTCTACCTACCACGCCATGCAGATGCAGGTAGACAAGAGGTTCGCCACGGGCCTGAGTTTTCTAGTCTCCTACACCGTATCGAAGAATCTTACCGATGCGGATTCCTCGGGGCCAGGAGTCGCGGGGTTCATCGGCACCAACGAATTCATAGGTCAGAATTCGTACAATCGCGCAGCCGAAAAAGCAGTCAGCGAGCTCGATATTCCGCAAAGCCTGGTCGCGAGTTTCTTTTATGAGCTACCGGTTGGACACGGGAAGCGCTACCTCAGCAGCAACGGAGTCCTGGACCGAGTAGTGGGCGGGTGGTACGTTGCCGGGGTGGGCCAATACAAGTCAGGGATACCCACAGAAGTATATGGGCCCTGCGGCGGCACCGCCGGCGACGTTTTATTTGCCGGATGCCATTTTACCGGCTCTGCGCGCGTGAACATTGTTCCGGGGGTATCCCAAACCAACAAGAGCCATTTCGATCCGTTCACGACCCCATTCTGGAATCCGGCCGCATTTACAGCCGCAGATCCATTGACGTTTGGCGACGAACCCCGGTCCCTTGCTTCAGCCCGCGCTTTCGGAACGCGGGAAGAGGATTTCACGCTGGGCAAGAAAACCAGGATCTTCGGGGAGAGAGCCATAGTGGACTTTCGGGCAGAGTTTTTCAATATCTTTAACCGCCATGTCTTCAACGTAAGTAACGGCAATCTGAGTAGTCCATTTATTCCTCTCGGGTCCCCTGGATGCAGTGGCCCCGGCCAATTCTTCGCCTGTGGTTTCGGCGCGATTACCGGGACACAAGATCCGCGAAGAGTTCAAGTTGCCTTGAAAGTTCAGTATTGAGGGGGCGAAACTCTGCCTCGGATTTTTCCGGGGCAGAGCTCGACTTGTCATTTCATCCCGTGGTTCCAGCCACATGGACGTTCTCAATCGACGAATTTTTGTAAAAACGCTGCTGGCCACGGCTGCGAGTACGTCCCCGGCCTATGCAGCCTTTCACAAAGCATCTTTTCCCAAAGGAAGACGAGCCGTTCTCCCGTCGCGTGAAGCTGAGGATGACTGCAGCCCCGCGGATATTGAGCATGGAAACCAGCGAATTCGGCTATCTCCGACCGGCGCACCCCTCACCTACCAGAACTTCGTTCGTGTTGGCGAGGACTGGAAGCCGTCGACACTGGCAGGAGTGCCACTCATAACAGGCTCTTCTTTCCTTCTGGTTACGTCGAGCCTGCGACGTGAAGGAGCACGGGTTCGATGCGAAGGCAAGGCTGAGGCGGAAGGTCTGGACGGAAAACCCTTGAGCTACGATTGGGACGCCGAGATCACGGCATTGGGCAACAGCTATCCGGACCCGTGGATCCGGTTCCGCACAACGCTTCATCTTCCTGCGCCGCTGCGACTGCAGCAAAAAGGCTCTCTGGAACCTCGAATCATCACCTGGCTCAGTTCAACGTCGACTTTGATGGAAGGACAGTCGGGCAGCTGGCGGCGCGTGCTGCTGGCGCAGCCAACGAGGAACTCACTCGGCACCTCGGGCAATGATCTTCCTGCCGTCTATCTTTTCGACCAGACGGTGGGCATCGAGAGCATGATGTTTTTTGGTATCGATGACATGGGCTGGATGTCCCCGGAAAGTCTGCAGCGCTTTCTGGTTTACCGATGCTCCAGCATCTCGCAAATTGAGAAAGATGGCACTCAGCGTCTTGGCATCGGCTTGTTAGCGGACCAAGCTACCGGGAATGTAATTCCCGAGGGCGACGTTGGTTTCACTTACTACCTGCTGCAGCGGCCGCTCACGCGCTTGCTCACTGAACAGGAAGCGGTAAAGAGGTGGATGGAGGCTCTGCTTCCGCTTTTCGAGGAAAAGCTTTCGTGGCCACCATGTGCCACTACCTGGAAGGAATTTGCCGAAGGAACTGTTAATGATTTGCAGCAGAAGAGCGCCACCAGTCTTGAGACCGACGGACATATTGGGCTTAGCGCCTATGTCAAAGAGAGTTCTAAGATCTGGAAGCAGCCCGCTAACAATTTTGAGTTGATGACTCAAGCCGATGTGCTGTGGCCTTCACTCCTCTATACCCAACTACATCCCTCCCCCCATTTCGAACGCGAGTGCAAGGATCTTCTGAGCGATCTCCCTGCTTTCTACCATGCGGATACCCACAGCATCAGCAATGATTTCAAACGGTCATCAGATGAGCGGGCCGATTCCTGGTACCCCTTCGAGAACGCCTTAATCAAGTATCCGATGATCGGGTCCTTGGCGGGCTTAGGGGAGGTGACGGACCACTTTCTTGACGCTTTCCAGACCGCGCAGAAGATGGCCCACAAGTACGATTATCTTTTCCCGATCTATTATCAGGTCGCGACCCTTCGAGCCGAGGGAGCCGGCACGAATTACGCCGTCGGTGGCTTATACGCTTGGGCCGCAATCCTGGCAAGCCGATTGACACGAGACCAGCGCTATCTTGTAGAAGCACGGCGAGCCATCCAAGTGTTGTACACGGTTCCCGCCGAACGCCTATTTCATGAGCCCCAGGAACTTGCCTACGCTGCGTTGGCCGCGGCGGAACTGGGTATGGTGGAAGAGTCGAAGTATCTGCTGTACGAACAGTTGCGGATGTTTTACTGGTACACCGATCCCAGCCAGAAGAACCACGATATCCGCGGCATGGTGCAGGCTTGCGCCTCTATCCTTTATCCCGCTTTCAAAGAAAATGTAGAGGCGATTCTCCCTTGGACCGGAGTCATGAAGCGCGGCATCATCTTTGAAGGTCTCTTACGCTTCATGGACCAGCAACGGCGAAACAACTTTTATTTCTTTGAGAACTGCTCGGGCAGCCGTACTCCGGATTCATCCGCATTCATCCCTTACGAAAATCTCGGCACCCTGGAACTTGGGGGTATGACCGGGAATGTCGGCAAGGAAATCTACGGTGCGGGTGAATCGATTTGGATGTACTTGATGTTTGAAGCCCTGGGCCGGGTGGGCGACCGGGAACTGATGCTGGTGAATCTCGACCTTCTCGATGCGGTCCATACAAACGCGTTTCCGCCACGAAAGTTGAACTTCGTTCTGTATAACCCCACTGCCATTGCCCGGTCGGCAGATATCAAGATTCCCGCGGCGAAAGAAGCCGCAGTTCGCTTGCACGTGAACGGCAAGTCCAGCGATACGAGATTCCAGGTCCCGAGACAATCGTTCGTACAGATTATGGCCGAGCATTGATGGTTCAGAGATTGCTTCGAATCGTTTCTAGCGCGCCACCCACGGTAGGCTTCACGTCCAGCCAGTAAGGAAGGATGTCCCTTGATGAAGATCAAAGTGCGCTGTTACTCAAAGAATATGGCACATAGCGCGACTGCATGCGCGTTGCTACTGATTGCGCTTGCTGCGGCGGCTAGCGTTCCCTTTGCTCCTCCATTTGGTAGGTGGACCAGAGCTGGCTCCGATCCCGTTTTGTCCCCAAAGGGGGACGCGTTTGAGTCCGCTGGAACATTTAATCCCGCTGTTGTGAAGAAGGATAGGCAGTTTGTGATGCTTTACCGCGCCCAAGATCGGAAAGGTACTTCATCGCTCGGCTATGCCAGTAGCGAAGACGGTATTCATTTCACTCGCCGAACTGAACCAGTCTTGGCTTCCGAGGCCCCGTATGAAAAAGGCGGCGGTGTGGAAGACCCGAGGTTGCAAAAAATCGGTGATACCTACTACTTGACCTATACCGGGTACAACAATGTGGACGGGGCGGCCGCGGACAAAAAAGATGCTCAATTGTGCCTGGCAACATCCACTGACTTACTTCATTGGACGCGGCAGGGCGTTATCATCCCAAGTTTCAGGGGAAAGTGGAATGTGAAATGGACGAAATCCGGTGCCATAGTTCCGGAGAAAATCCAAGGCAAATATTGGATGTATTATCTGGCGGACGCTAAAGGCAAAGACACTCAAATGGGAGTGGCCTACTCGGAGGACCTGCTTCACTGGACCGAGGCCCTTGACCACCCAGTAATGGCGAGCCGTCCCGGATCGTTTGACTCGCAGGTTGTAGAGCCCGGCCCGCCGCCAATCATAACGAAGCGGGGCATTTTTCTAATTTACAACGGTGCCGATGACAAGCAGGTTTATTCAACCGGTTGGGTTCTGTTCGACAAGAACGATCCCACCAAAATCGTTGCGCGCTCGGAAACATCAGTATTTGCGCCCGAGAAAGAATGGGAAAAGGTGGGGCAGGTTCCGAATGTCGTGTTTGTCGAGGGTATGGTTCGGGACGGCAACCGCTGGCTCTTTTATTACGGAGCTGCGGACAAACACATTGGCGTCGCAATCGCCCCGGCGAACTAAGAATCAATTCGAAGCCGCGTGAAACGCTCGCTCCAAAACGGGTCATTGACGACACAGAACTGCTACGGAACGGCGCTTGGTGGAGAGTTCCCTAGCTTCTTGCGCCCTCGCGGCCTTCGGTAATTTTTGGGTGCGCGCCCCGAAGTGAACTCTGCGCTGATCCCTGAGCCCGAGGCTTTGTCTCCCCTTACGAACCCCGCCGCCGCTCTGCAGGCGGTCATGAACTTCCTTGCCCAAGGCCACATTTTGAGCGGGGACGAGTTTTTTCGCATTCGGCGAAAAAGCCAGAATCGGGAAGACGAACAGTCTTCGCTTCTCAATGTTCGGTTTCCTCTAAGGCGGCGCGCTGATCTGCGTTGCTAGCGTATTACTTTGGTTTTTCTAGGCGTGCTGGTTTGACCGGGCAAAGGCGCGAGCCAATTGGTTATGATGAAAGTCTATGGCTCTTTATCTCATCACGGGCATCGGCGGCTTTATTGGATCGTCTTTAGCGCGCGAATTGTTACTGCGCGGGGAGCAAGTTCGGGGAGTCGATAATTTTTCAACCGGCAGGCGCGAAAACCTGGCCCCCATCATGGCGCAGATCGATTTCCGGGAGGCCGACATTCTCGATCTGGAGGCCATGAAGCTGGCGTGCGCCGGCGTCGACTACGTTTTGCATCAGGCTGCAATTCCGTCGGTACCGAAATCAGTGCTGGATCCGATTGGGAGCAATCAGGCGAACGTGGATGGCACGGTGAATGTGCTGGTGGCAGCGCGCGACGCCCAGGTGAAGCGGGTGGTTTTCGCGGCTTCGTCCTCCGCCTACGGAGATACTCCGACGCTGCCGAAACACGAGCACATGACACCGGACCCCATCTCGCCGTATGCCGTGGCGAAGCTGGCGAGCGAACGTTACATGATTTCGTTTTACCGCTGCTACGGACTAGAAACCGTGGCGCTGCGCTACTTCAATATTTTCGGTCCGCGGCAGGATCCTTCGTCGCCGTACTCAGGCGTGCTGGCAAAATTTATTACGCTGATGCTCAGTGGGCAGCAACCCACAATGTTTGGCGATGGCGAGCAGAGCCGGGATTTCACCTACATTGACAATGCCGTCGATGCTAACCTTCTGGCCTGCAAGGCCCCCGCCGGAAAAGTGGCCGGCAAAGTATTCAACGTGGCGACTGGTCGAAGAGTCACGCTCAACCAGACCTTCAAGTTGCTTCAAACTCTTACTTCCTACAACGGCTCCCCCCTCCATGGCGCGGAACGTGGCGGCGACATCAAGCACTCCCTGGCCGATATCTCCCAGGCCGAACAGTGCCTCGGCTATAAACCGGCAGTGGGTTTCGAAGAGGGACTGCAGCGAACCGTCGATTGGTATCGGAGCCAGACCAAGGCTGCCGGCGCATAACGTTGAACTCAGGACTCAATTTCTCATCAGCATTACGTTGGTGATCTACATGCCGATTACCGCTGTGGATAGAGTAGAGTCATGACTCTTTCCTCGATGGTAGTTTCGCGCGATTGGCAGGAAGTTAGTGTTCTGGAATGCATTCTTGGCAGTCTGCACATCGATGTCGCTGTCGAGACCGAACCGCAACGGGCCCTGGCGCGGCTCACGCACTCCAAAATCGATGCACTGATTGTTGACTGTGATCTGAACGGCTCAGGACAGTTTTTTCGCGAGCTGCAGCGCGAAGCCACGCGCGTAAGCACTGTACCTCTGGTAATTATGGGCGGAGCGAAAGGTCGGCTCGATATGCAGGCGACCGGAGCCATGTTTGCATTCGACAAGCCGATTTCCGTGGAGCAGGCAGTACGCACGCTCTCCGCAGCCCGCAATATGATCCTTGACGGCCGCTTGCGCTACCATCGAGCCGGACTCGATCTGCCTGTAACTCTAACCGGACGGAACCAGAAACGGGTCGAGGCAGAACTGATCAACCTTAGCCAGGGCGGTCTGCAGGTTCGAGTTGACGAGCAATTCAATTCGAGCGACCTGACCGGTGCATCTTTTTCACTTCCCGGAACGAAGTGCGGAGTGAAAGCCGAGGTGGAAGTGGCTTGGTCAGATGACCGCGGAAATGTTGGAATCCGATTTGTGAAGATTGCGGCGGCAACGCAACATAGCTTGCGGCTGTGGCTGGCGCAGCAGTATTTCGCGAACTAGCTGAAAAACTCTGACCACCACCCGGGTTTGAGGGTGCGGCTTCTAGCTGCGCCGTAAACGCCGCAAAATCAACAGGAGCTTTTAGAGAAGATCCGCTACGGATTAGCGGAAGCGGGCGGCCTCCTCGTCCTCTTCTTGGGTAAAGGCCGACGTCGCATCGGCTAAGCGGGCGCCCAGGCTGGCTCCTCCAAACACAGCGAACACGGCCCAGTACGTGGCAGCGATCAATACTGCGGCCGAAGACGCGGCGCCCACCGTGAGGGGCCATGGCGGCAGTTCGTGAGTGATCGAAAGAAAAATAAAGGCGAACAGGAGCAATCCCGCGATCATCACGAGACTATCCACCACCCAGGCTAGAGTCTGTCCTGAGACCGGACGGGATAGCCAATTCAGTTTCGTATCGGACTGGCAAGCGGCACCGGCCAGATTTTGTTCGCGGCGCTGGGCTGGAACTTGCTCCTCATTTCTAGCCTGATCGGGTTCGATCCGGATCGCTGGGCGAGGTGCGGCGGATACGATGAGCCCGTCGTTTTCTTTTGCGATATTTTCTTCTAGGGCGGGCGAA
>DATNKA010000318.1:0-4325 GCA_035603655.1 Candidatus Acidiferrales bacterium
GGCCGAGCAAGGCGCTGATGTTGCCATCATAGCGATAGAAACGACCCAGACACAGAGAAGTCTGGACACCTTTTACGATGGTTTCGGCGGGGGCTGGGGATGGCGCGGATTCGGAGGCTTCGGCGACGCGACAACAACCGAGCACGACTATAAGGTAGGAACGTTGGTCGTCGACATGTACGACGCGAAAAGTAAGCAACTGATTTGGCGAGGCAGTGCCGAGGACACGCTGTCCGATAAGGCAGCGAACAATGAAAAGAACCTCGACAAAGGCTTAGCGAAAATGTTCAAGGCATTTCCTCCAGGTTCGGGAAGACATTAAGCAGGACGGCCGCCGGGTTGCTGGCACTGGCCGCGGCTGTCGTGCTTCGGGTGGCTGCACAAAAAATGGTGTAACGACCCTGCGTTTCCTCTGCCAGGCGCTGTCTTGACGGCGTCTGGCATTTTTTGCGTTACGACACTTCGATGTTGGGCACGCGAACAGTTGCAAAAGCCCAGTTCTGACCTCGAGGCTCTCGCGGCGCCATCAAATCCCACGGAGTTCTCGATGCACGCACCTTTGCTCCGGAGCCGTGGAATTGTACTTGTTGGTGGATATTCCCCGCATTCACTTTTCTGCAATGATTGCTGAAGGTGCCACTGCGCTAGTTCTAGATCGTGCAGTCGGGCATCTGCCGGGGACGGCATTGCCGGGGCAGGCTGGAAATACGGTGCTAGCTGCTCACCGTGATATTTGTTTTTGCCGCCTGGGTGAACTCGAACCTGGCGATGTGATCAGGATAACCGCCCCCCGCGCCGAGCACACCAACTGTGTCACATTCACTGACATCGTCAATCCTGACGAGACGTGGGTTCTGCAATCCGCTTCCGGTGAGACCCTAGTTGCTGGCAACACCGAAGAGTACCCATAAACGCTAGATCCCTATCGGGCCCACTTGTCAGCGTTCCCATCCTTTCGTCGCAGAGGGGTCTCACGCAGGAAGATTCTCACGGTCCTGGTGTCGCTTCCATTCGGCGGAAAGTAGCTGCTGAATCGCTGTCCAAGCGGGAATTGGTCTCAAACGCAGGTTCCCGCGGTGTGTCGTACGACCCGTTTGGCACTGTCAGGAATGGTTGATCTGGCTGTCCAGATGGTTGTTCTAGTGCGTCGCGGCGAATTCCGAACCGCTGCATCATGGCTATGAGGGTTGTCCTGGCTAGCCCTAGCTTGGCAGCAGCGCCACGCCGTCCGCCGACAACCCAATTGGTTGCGCGGAGCGTCTCCGTGATATGTGCCCGCTCTAACTCCTCTAGTGTCCGGGCTTGTATGACTGGCGTGGATCTCACACGCAGTGTCATACGCTCGGTCGCCTGCAGTTCGAGGATTGATCCCGTCGTCACGATTACAGCGCGCTCAATTACATTCTGCAGTTCTCGGATATTGCCAGGCCAATTATGACGTTTCAGAATTCCCACCACTTCCTCCGGGATACGATCGATCGACTTGCCTTGTTTCTTAGCAAATTTGTGAACGAAGTGTTCGATCAGCAGAGGAATATCGTCTTCTCGCTCCCGCAACGGCGGCAGCGTAATCGGAAAGACATTGAGCCGGTAATAAAGATCCGCGCGAAACTTCCGCTCCTGCACCATCCGCCACAGGTCTTGGTTGGTAGCTGCAATGACCCGCACGTCGACTTGAAAAGTGCGGCCCCCGCCCAAGCGTTCGAACTGCTGTTCCTGAAGAGCACGGAGAAGTTTGGGTTGCAGTTCGAGAGGAAGGTCCCCGATTTCATCGAGAAATAGCGTTCCGCGGTCAGCGGATTGAAAGCGCCCCATGGTCTGAGCCACCGCACCGGTGAAGGCGCCCCGTTCATGGCCGAAGAGTTCACTCTCCAGCAAAGTGCTGGGAATCGCCGCGCAGTTGAGGGCCACAAAACGGTTTTGGCGGCGAGGGCTGGCCTCATGAATCGCTTGTGCGATCACTTCCTTGCCGGTGCCGGTTTCGCCTTGCACCAGGACGGCAGAGTCTACCCGCGCGACCATGTTGATCTGGTCGAGCACAGTCTGGAATTTCGCACTGGATCCAATCAAATCGAAACTAGGCATCGCTTTACTCCTTGCGGGATCGTTCCCGTTTCTCCCGGGTGTTGGCGGGAGCCGCTACCATCGGAAGCATCTCAAAGAACGTCCCGATAGTAGTGACAAGATTGAAGGCTGACAATTATAGGTTTATTTATGGTGTCTTAATTCATGCAAGCCGAGTGGCGCCGGTTGTATGAGTAAATCACTCCGCTCTTGAGTAGACAGGGAGAGCAAAAAGGATGCGAGACCTGATCCTGTGCTTTCGACGGATGAGATCCACCGCCGGCATTGATGAGCATCAATGACTGAGCAGCAAATCGCCGAACACGATGCCAACTATGTTTTCTTTCATGGTGAGAAAGCCGAGGAGACTTGTTACGGATCTACTTAGAGGTGCTCCGCTCTCGCGCACTTCGACCAGAACGGTCTCTGAGCTGTGTCGTTTCGAAGAGAGGGAGAGTTTCTTGGGACGGGAAACGCTTGGGATTTATTACTTCGATTATGTTGAGGAGGGTATCCTCGCCGAAGTGCTGTTATTTCTCTGGAGCGTTGCCCAGTGCCGCCTGGATTGCTGCGAGAAGGTCCGCGCCATTGAATGGCTTGTACAGAAAATTGACTGCGCCTTCGTCGAGGGCCGTCTGTCGAGTTTCAGTGCTATTGTGGGCAGATATAAAGATGACCGGCAACTCTGGACGCACGAGTCTGATGCGACGCTGCAACTCGATCCCATCCATTCCTGGCATGCGAACGTCGGTTATCACACAAGTCGCAGCAGTTAGCGTTCCCGACTGGAGGAACTCTTCGGCGGATGAGAACACAACAGGCTCGTAGCCGGCTGATTCGACTAGGCTCTCTAAGGATTCTCGAACTCGAAAATCGTCGTCCACGGCCACCACGATATGTATTGCACCGGATACCATCGAAGCGCACCTCCAGAGAAGCCGAAATCGTAACAGCCGGGTCGAAAGCTGCCTATTATATGTTTATTTAGGCGGGACGAGCGATGCGGGTAATTCCCAGCGTGTCAGCCATTCTGACAAGCTCCGCCAGCGATCTAGCGCCCATCTTTCGCATGATCTGGCCCCGGTGAACCCCAATCGTGATCTCGCTTGTGCCCAGGTCGGCAGCAGTGACTTTGTTGGCAAAGCCCGCTACCACAAAGGGCAGAACCTCCCGCTCGCGAGGTGTCAGAAGGTCGTAATGCGTCCGCAACTCGGCTAGCTGCGATCTCTTCTGCCGCGCGGTTCGATCAAGAGCAATGGCGCCGGCAATCGCTTGCAGCAACTCCTGCTCGCCGAACGGTTTCGATAGAAACTCAATCGCTCCGGCCTTCATGGCGCGCACCGAAGAAGGGATATCGCCATGACCGGTGATGAAAATAATCGGCGGGGCATCTCCAGTCACCAACTGCTGCTGGAGCTCGAGGCCACTCGTGCCCGGAAGTTGCAAGTCCAATACTAGGCATGCGGGAGCGTCTGGCTTTTCAGATTCCAGGAATTCTGCGGCCGAGTTAAAGACAGCCACTCGGAGACCTGCCGAGGAAATGAGGCTGGACAGCGCTTCCCGTACACGGTGATCATCATCCACCACGAAGACAATGGGGCTATCGGAGTTCATGACGCCGCCGGAACAGTAGCCGCCCGAACGACGGCTGCCGGAAGAGTAAATGAGAAGGTCGTACCCGCTCCTTCGCCGGATGCGGCCCACAACCGACCGTGATGTGCATCAATGATAGCGCG
Organism: Candidatus Acidiferrales bacterium; assembly: GCA_035603655.1. Lineage (GTDB taxonomy): Bacteria > Acidobacteriota > Terriglobia > Terriglobales > Acidobacteriaceae > Sulfotelmatobacter. The sequence continues at coordinate 3,801 of DATNKA010000318.1, forward strand.
GCAAACTGCCAAGCCCATGCCCATACCGTTTTCTTTCGTAGTGAAGAAAGCTTCGAAGACTTTTTCCGGGTCCTTCAGGCCTACGCCGCTATCCTGTATCTCGATCAGAACGGTCTCCGGACTGTGTCGTTTCGAACGGATGAAGAGTTTCTTGGGACGGTCAAGGACCGAGTCCATCGCCTCGATACCGTTGAGGAGCAGGTTGAAAACCACTTGTTGCAACTGCACGCGATCGCCCGCTACGGGGCCCAGGTCCTTGTCCAGGTCAGTCTCCACGGAGACGCGCCTTTTCGTTCTCTCGCCACTCAGAAGACGGAGCACCTCGGCGATGACCTCATTCAGATCGAGATCGATTTTATCGAGGGGCGCGTGCTTGAAAAGGGCGCGGATGCGCCGTATCACTTCTCCCGCTTCTGTGCCGTCGCGGACAATTCTTGTGGCAGCCTCTTGCACTTTAGCCAGGCCGGGAGGCTGCGCCGAAAGCCAGCGCAGACAGGCATGACCGTTCGCTACCACTGCGGCGAG
>DATNKA010000319.1:0-3444 GCA_035603655.1 Candidatus Acidiferrales bacterium
ATTGTTGGCGCGCCACGCCGCTGCCAACCGCTTCCAGTTCAAGACCAGCGTCCTGAGCAGATTCGACGGCCCCGCGGACAGTTTTTCCAACGAAAGACGGCACTTCGATCCCCCCCTGCTCGACGTCTAACACCACGGTCCCGGTGGCAGGGATTTTTGCCTGAAGGGCAGCGGCGTCGGCAACGTCTTCATTTCCGGCGGGCCCTGACCGGCCGGCCTCACCAGGCATCGACTCATTCTGCCTTATCGCTGCCTGCTCCACGTTCCCGTCACTGCGCCTATTCGCGGGCGAGGGTTCCCGCGCAACGCCTGGCTTGCTTGCCGAAGAAGGCATGGTGTCCCCATTGACTTCTGCTGTTTCCAGGGGTTCCCCGGGGTGATCTGGGGTTCCTTCCTCCAAGTCTTTATCCTTCATCTTCGCCTGTGCCAGCAGCAATTGATGTTGGGGCGCGAGCGGCAGATCGTGGGGCGTGTGCAGATATTCGAGTACCTGCTGCGTGACCCGACGAAATACGGGTGCTGACACCTGTCCGCCCTGATGCAGGCCAACCGCTGAATCCAGGATCACGGCCACCACGATCTGCGGATTGTTGACCGGCGCGAATCCGGCAAATGACCCGATATATTTTGTCTTCGAGTAGGCTCCCGTTGCCGGATCCACCTTCTGAGCCGTCCCCGTCTTACCCGCCGATGTATAGCCTTCCAAAACTGCCTTACGTCCCGTGCCTTCAAGCACGACTTTCTGCATCATCGACCGCATCTCAGCCGCGGTGTAACTCGAAATCACTCGCCGCGAAGTTCCCGAATGGAATGCAACAGTGTGTGGCAAACTCTTTTCTGGCGAACTCAGCGGATCCATGGTTCCCGCGACGATACGTGGCGCCACCCAAACTCCATCATTAGCAAATGTGGAAATCAGTGCCGATAGCTGAAGCGGCGAGATTCCGATTTCCTGGCCCATGGAAATCGCCGCAATCGAAACCTTCGACCAGCGGCTGACGGGCTTGGTCAGACCGCGCGTCTCGCCCGGCAACTCGATTCCGGTTTGCTGTCCGAATCCGTAGGCGCGAATGTATTTGTAGAAGCGGTCCTCACCCAGGCGCAGGGCAATTTTGATCGCGCCCACGTCGCTCGATTCCGCCAGCACGCCCCACACTGGCAACAGGCCGTGCGGCTTCGAGTCGCGAATGCGCATGCCGTTGTAGACGATCGATCCCATCTGGCAGTCGAACACTTCATCGGGATTAGTCAGCTTCTCTTCGAGCGCCGCCGAAATTGTGACCAGCTTGAAGGTTGATCCCGGTTCGTAAACGTAGCTCACTGCGCGATTGGTCAGCGCGCCGGGTGTGATCTGCTTGCGCAGATTGGGATTGAATGTCGGCCGGTTTGCCAGCGCCAGAATTTCCCCGGTATGCGGATTCTCTACGATCACGGTGCCGGCAATCGCCCGCGTATCATGAATCGCCTGCTCCAGTTCCTTCTCGGCAATGTACTGAATATTCTTATCGACAGTCAGAACCAGGTTTTCGCCCGGCTCCGGTTGCTTCTCGACGTCGGAGAACCACTGTCGCCGCGCATCCACCGAGATGGACATTTTTCCGGCGCGCCCGCGCAGTTCATCGTCGAACGCGTGCTCGATGCCGCTCTGCCCTGAGTCCTCCATCCCTACGGTTCCTACCACCTGAGCGGCAAGATCACGCGCCGGATAAAACCGCTTGGGCTCTTTCTGGAAATGAATGCCCTGTAGCCTCAGCGACTTAATCCGCTGGATGGTTTCATCATCGGCCTTGCGAGCTACCCAGCAAAAAGTTTTATGGCTGTGGCAATCAGCGAGTACCACGTTATGATCTTCGCCAGTTATTCGCGTGATCAGAGAGACCGCGGTGGGCAGGTCTCTCACTTCCGACGGCACGGCGAAAGCCGAATCTACGAGTACAGACATTGCCAACTCGTGTCCAGCGCGGTCGTAGATCACGCCGCGCTTGGCGGAAAGCGGAATCTCGCGCTGCTGCTGATGTTCGGCCTGCTTCACAAAGCTGCCGTAACGGAAAATCTGCAGGTAAACGAGCCGGAAGGAGATCGCCAGGCACCAGAACAGAAGGATTCCGCCGAGCAGGTAGAGTCTGGAATTCTTGCCGAGAATGGGGTTGGTCGCCATGGATTTGCACTTGGACAAACGCCGTTAGACAAACATGGCGGCCCCACCCATCAGGCGGAACCGCCAATAAGTTCGTGTGGGGACAACCGAGCCGACTCTTGCGGCTGCCTCTAATGCCTCCCGATCACCATGGCCGGCTCCACTCTCGCCATCACCGGGGCGTTCGAATCCACCGCCGCGCTATCCATATGGATTACCTGACCCGGGTCGGGCGGCACCAGCCCCATGCGCCGCGCCATTACGTCAATTCGCTCCGGATCGCGCAAGCTGGCGTCTTCCAAGCGCAGCGCACGGTTCATCTCCGTCAAATTGTTCAGTTCACGCTTGGCCGATTCAATCTGGTAGCCATACTCAATGGCACGAAGGTGTTGCCAGGCGTAAGTAAACACCAGCATGAACAGGATGGCCAGCGCCGTGCCGAACTGCTTCATGTCGCGATTGCGTCTGGGATCTTCAACTTTCACCAGCCGGGAGTTGTCGATCGCTTTCGCGAAGTAAATCTCCGGGGTGCCGGTGAAAAAAGTATTTCGGCGCGCCGCTGGAACTGCCATCTGAAGTGCCGCTGCTGCCGTTGCCATTATGCTGCTCCTGCGAAAATCCGTTCTACCTGCTGTGGAGTATGCAAATCAAAGAGCCGCCGCAGTTCCATCTCTTCGGACATGCGCCTCTTTTGAGCGCCTTGTTCAGCGCGTTCCACCACCGCCACCAAGTCCTTAATCAAAGTCCCTGTATACATCGCGCACCTTCCAACTCGAATTCCTACCCAGAACCTGGCTTCGAACCGGAAGCCTATCTACATCGGCGGATCTTCGTCCGCCTTTTTAGAACCTGAACGCCCGGCACGCCATTACAGCTGTGCCGGGGACTCCGGCAGGTTCTCCGGAGCCTAAACTTTTTCCGCTGCCCGCATTTTCGCGCTGCGTGCTCGCGGATTGCGATTTTGCTCTTCTTCGGATGCCGTCACCGGTTTCTTGGTTAACACCCGGAAGTACTTGTACTTATTTCCTGCCTCGCGGAAGGCATCCTTTACGATGCGATCTTCCAACGAATGAAAACTGATCACCACCACGCGCCCTCCTGGTTTCAGAATCCGGGGCGCCGCATTCATCAGCGCCGTCAGATCGTCCAGTTCGCGGTTTACGAAAATTCGAAGAGCCTGGAAAGTTCTGGTCGCTGGATGAATTCGCCGCTGTTCTGAATTCATTGGCCGGGCCGCGGCTGATATGACATCCGCAAAATGTGCGGTAGATCGTATCGGCCGCGACCGGACAATGGCTCTGGCGATT
>DATNKA010000320.1:0-2439 GCA_035603655.1 Candidatus Acidiferrales bacterium
AGCCGAGAACGCGAACTTCGAGGTCAGTGAGGGGATCCACGAGGTGGATTGTACTGCAGCAGCGGCGTGAGATGAACAAGGTATCCTAAGGGGCAAACGAGGTGATGGGTTTGGTCGGCGATGACATGGGGAGGGTGCAGCTGGCGGCGAGTCTTGGAGGGCGCGCGCTTCCCTGGGTGCTGAAGTTTCTGAAGCCGGTGGGAGTGGTCAGCCTTGTCGTTTATCTGCTGCTCAAGTTTCCGCAGATATGGGCGGCACTGGGACTGGCGCGAATCGAGCGGTTTGGTAAGAAAATCGCGGACAAAAAAGGGCTGTGCGTCTTTCTGGCGGGATTTTCCTTGTTTGTGATTCGCGGTGCTGGCGCGCTGCTTCTCGGCGTGCCATTAGCGCATTACCACGATGAATTCAGTTATTTGCTTGCCGCCGATACCTTCGCGCATGGACGGCTGACGAATCCTCCGCACCCGATGTGGTTGCACTTTGAAACGTTCCATGTGATCTGGCAGCCGACCTATATGTCGATGTATCCGCCGGGACAGGGACTGATACTGGCGCTGGGCGAGGTGTTGGGGAATCCATGGATCGGACAATTGCTGGCCTCGGCACTGATGTGCGCTGCGATTTGCTGGATGCTACAGGGGTGGATCCCGCCGCGCTGGGCATTGCTCGGGGGAGGGCTGGCGGTGGCGCGGCTGGGGTTGCTGAGTTACTTCACGAATGGATATTGGAGCGCATGCCTTCCCGCGGCGGGAGGAGCGCTGATTCTAGGAGCGTTGCCCAGAATCCGGCATGGCGCGAAAAAATTCCCTGCGGTGGTGATGGCGATTGGATTATTTATTCTGGCAAACACGCGCCCCTACGAAGGGTTCCTGTTGGCTTTGGGGGTGGCGGTTGCTTTATTTGCATGGATGTTCGGAAGCCGCCGGCCCCGGGTGCGGATTTTGCTGACGAGGATTATGCTGCCGCTCGTGCTGACCCTTGTGCCGCTTGCGGCGTGGACCGGTTACTACTACTACCGCGTGACGGGAAGTCCTTTCCGGATGGCGTACGACGTGAACCGGGCGAGGTACGCGATGGGGCGTTATTTCATCTGGCAAAAGCCCTGGCCGCAGAAAACTTACCATCACGCGAAGATGCAGGCGCAATACGAGCGGGAGTTGCGAGAGGCGACGGAGTACCAGACACTCGGTGGATTCTTACGTCGCGGGCGCGGGAAACTTTATTATTTCTGGCAGGTATATCTGGTTCCACCGTTGCCGTTTGTGCTGATTGCGCTGCCCTGCGCTGCACGGGACCGGCGACTGCGAGTTCCGTGGATGATTTTTGCGATCTTCGTGATGGGGCTGGCGGTTGAGGTGTGGTTCCTGCCGCATTATTTTGCTCCGGCCGCGGCGTTGCTCTATTTATTTTTAATGCAGTGCATGCGGCATCTGCGGTGGTTGGAGTGGAACGAGCGTCCTGTGGGGCTGGCTTTCGTGCGGGCAGTTTCTGTGGTGTATGTGGGGACGGCGCTATTGCGTATCGGGTTGGCGGTGGCGCATGTTCACCCGGAGAAGGAGTGGCAGCACGGAGACATGGAGCGTGCGGCCATTGTGCAGGAACTGGACGCGCTGCCCGGGGAGAATGTGGTGCTGGTGAGATATGCGCCGGACTTTGATCTCGATCGCGAATGGGTATTCAACGGGGCCGACATTGATGGCGCGAAGATTGTCTGGGCGCGGGACATGGGAGCGGAGAAAAATCAGGAGCTGCTGGATTATTATCGCGGGAGAAAATTCTGGATAATCGAGGCGGATGGGTCGGCGAAACTGGAACCGTATGAGCAAAAGCGGTAGTTGAGGAAAGTGCGATTTGTTGAACAAGAATGTGTGACACCTGATTTCGGTGTAGTCTTGCGAGGAGAATTGATGCGAAGACTGGAGCGGACATGAGGATGCTGCTGCATTGGGTGCTGAGTGCGTTGGCAGTTTGGATTATGTCGCGCGTGGTGCCGGGAATCTACGTGAGCGGTCCGGTAGCGGCGCTGATTGCTGCCCTGGTGATTGGCTTCATTAATGCGACGATCGGGCTGGTGCTGAAGATTCTGACGTTTCCGCTGACCCTGGTCACACTGGGATTGTTCTGGCTGGTGATCAATGCGCTGATGCTCGAGTTGGCTTCGGCCTTGCTGGCGCCGGGGTTTCAGGTGCGCGGGTTCTACGCGGCGTTTGTGGGCGCGATTGTGCTGAGCTTGGTCAACCTGGTGCTGAAGGGAATCGCGATGCCGTCGCGGAACGGTCGCTAGTCATTCGTCACTTTGAGGTTTGGCCTGATTTCTTGGGCTTAATCGACTTCCAGTCTTCTTCGGTGAGGGCGCGGCCGAGGTTACTGAATTCTCCGGCGCCTTGCAGGAATTCTCCGCCGTCCATGCGGATAACTTCTCCGTTGATGTAGGCGGAG
>DATNKA010000321.1:0-2105 GCA_035603655.1 Candidatus Acidiferrales bacterium
ACCGCCCCTTGCGGAAGCTGCATCGTTTTCTGGGATGCAGAGTCCACGTCAGGCGGAGGCGCTATCACCGAACGATCCATCTGTGGCGCAAGGCGCGAGATCTCCGACGCGGGCACCAGCGGGGCTGGCGCAATTGGCATCAGCGGTTTATCCGACCAGGCGACGGTGTTCGGCAACGGAAGCTCATGCGGCAACTGAATCTTGGGCGCAGTAACAATGGTCTGCGAATGGTTGTCGGCTGCAGGGGGCACGGAAATAATCGGCTGAGCGGAGAACTCGGGATCAGCTTTCTCCGCCTGCGCCGAGGTCGACCGGAGCGTATCGAGTGGCGGCAAATATTCTGATGGCGTGTAGTAGACAACGTCCGCATGACTGAATGTGGGTTGAGCCGTGACGTTAGGTTGCAAGGCCAGGAAGCGCGATCCCGCCCAGACCACGATTAGCGCGAGAATATGATAGCCGCCGGATTCGAGGAATCGGCGCCAGGGAAGTTTGTGCTCGACGAATACATCCGACCAGAAGGCACCGGGAGCGGACTCAAGATGCAATGGAGCGCCTTTGCGAGAATGAAAATGAAAGAGTCCCCAAAGATTCTGTAGAAAGATGCGAGACCAGGCTTCGGGCACAACCAGCAAGCGTGGTTCCGGAAATGTTGGTTCGATCTTTTCTAACAGTGGAGTCGGCACTTCACGCATCTTCCTATCTTAAATGCAACCCGTCCGATGGATTGAGGTTCTAGTACAGAAAAAGCAAGGAATTTAAATGGCTTGGGGGAGATTGGTTCTGCGCTAATGGCCAGCGCGGGCGGGCGTAATTATCAGGCGGCCCGGAGATTTTTTCTTGCTGTCGGCTTTTTCTTGCGCATAGACAAGATCCAGTCCGCCTTCAGCAGTGGATGATGCTTCAGCCAAAGCGGTGGCAAAGGCGCGGAAGGAGCGGCTAACGTCCAGGCCCTCCTGCAGGACCACGGGCGTGCCGTGATCGATGGCCGGGGAGATTGCGTGAAATGCGTTGGGAATTTTCCACAGCACTTTGCAGCGAGTGGAATGTTCGACGTCTTCGTCGGTAAAGCCCGGAATTTTTTTGTAGCGATTTAAAACCATGCGCAAACGATTACGCCCTGTACCTTCCTCGAGGAAAGCATGGATCCGATTCGCGCTCCACAGGGATACCACATCAGTTTGCGCCACCATCAGTACCGCGTTCGATAGATCGGAGAGCAGGCGCGTCGTGGAATCGAGCCGGCTGGAGGCGTCGACCACGACATAGCGATAGTGGTTTGCGAGCAGGTCGAACAGCCTGGCCAATTCGGCGGGAGCAGGAAGCGACGGATAAGGCTGCTGTGGTCCGGCCAGAAGGTGCAAGCCGTCTTTGGAAATCGTCATCAGGCCCTCAAGTAAAGAGGCATCGAGCCGGTGCAAATTCTCCAGCGCGTCGGGCACTCCGAAGTTGGGGCGAAGATTGAGATGAAGTTGGGCGTGACCGATGGGCGCAAAATCCACCAGCACCACGCTGCCGTAAGTTTCCTGCAACGCGACCGCAGTGTTGACAGCGGCGGTAGTAGCCCCTGCGCCACCCTTGGCACTGAGGAAAGTAAAGATGCGTGCTTTGCCTGCGCCGCCCCGAGTCCGCGTGCGGTTCGAACTGAAGCGCGTTAACGCTTCGAGAAGGGCTTCGGTGCCGCTACTGTCGTCCAGATACTCTCCCGCTCCGGCGCGCATGCTGGCCACGATGGTGGTGGGTTGCAGCATCGATCCGTTAGCAAAAATTGCAAGTTGCAGGGTATTCGCCTGGATGAGTTCTATGGCCCGGATCGCTGGTTGAGGATTCTCGGCAGAAATGTCGACGAGGACGACCTCTGCGCGCAAATCCTGAATTTGCCGCAGGATGGAATCCGTAGATCCGGAGGGAAATCCGACATTGCTGAATACTGCCCGGCCCAAACGCGTAGCCTCTACACGGCGCTGCAGCTCCAATAAATGTTCGCGGTCTTCAGTCAGGAGGGCTACTGCGATCCCATGCATGGTGCGGTTCTCGCTGATTTCTCTTGGTGTTTGCATGTTAGAAAGAGAGAGTACTCTTCGCCAAGTGACCTAAGTAACCGG
>DATNKA010000322.1:0-3796 GCA_035603655.1 Candidatus Acidiferrales bacterium
ACCCGACTGAACAAAAGGGGATGTTCTGGCAGGTACCTGTCATGGTCGTACCCTGAACGCCGCGTTACGGCTTTAGGAGCTTCCCTTGCCACATCATCGCGCACCTGGTCTCTGTCTGCACGACGTTCAGGCTTTTTGCACTTCCTTGTGTGTGCAATAGAATTCGATTTCACTATATCCGTTCGAGGACTTTAGATGGCCGGTTCAAAGGCCGACGACCGAGATAGTCTGTTCGTTCAACGTGCGTCTGCGACACGTTTCGCGGTTCGGAATTTTGCAAACACTTGGGTTGGAGCGACTTGCCCTTCGACCCAAACGTCCATCGAGCTCGAGGTCCATCACAGGGCGCTGGAACACAAGGAGTTCTACGCTAAAGAGTTCTTAAAGCAGACAGCTGGAACAATAGCCAACGGTTTCTACGACGCAAGCAAGTTGGAGGCCGGGCTTGATCTTATCGTCGCTGAATGCACAGCGATCGCGGTTGGTCAATCGGAATCCTCTGTCGGCGAATACGAGTTGCGACGGTTCCCAATCATCACCTTTGGGCATTCTGGAGCAGGCGGTCTTATTTGGCTGAAGCGGCAAAGGTCGCGGGGTCCAGCTCCAGAAGCAACCAGTAGGAGGCGTGGGGAGGCGGCGCGAACGGTGTTTCCTTTTTGAGGAAGGACTGGTAGAGACCGCGCATGACGCAGACGGTGAAGGCGTTCGGCCGCTGTTCGGTCTGCGCACGTTCCGCATTGCCATTCTCTCCGACGCTAAGTTGCATTTCGAACTTGCGGTGGTCGCTGTCAGATTCTTTCAGGCAGGGCTCCTCGAAAGCAGCTAATTTTTGTTGAACGTTTTTTAGGTATGCTTGCCCTTCAGGAGTTTGCATGTTGGCCTGGGCTTCCTTCCGCGTCGCCCGGATGTGGATTTGCATTGGGCCCGCCTGAGCCGCTGAGGCTCTGTTTTGCTTGAACCAATCCTGGGTGATCCATGTCTCTTTGTCCCAATTGTCACCGATGCGCTTGAATGCGGAATCCGCGGCGACCCAGTCGTTGGACTTGACCCCCATGAGAGAGAAAGAGTTCACGCTGATTAAGGAACTGCCATATTTGTTCTCGAGGGTCGTGAAACCACTCTGTAAGCGAGCCCAGGAAAAGTGTCCAAACTCAGTATCCTCGCAAGCGCAAACAATTGTTTCGGCGATCAGGAAGTAAAGCGCGTCACCAGCTTCTCCGCCTACTCGATTGGCAGATTCTTCGGCAAAGTGCGCAGCGTCGCCTTCTTTTCCGCTCCACTTCGGTAGAAGATAGGTGGCCTGAGTGCGGTAGTAGTATTGATATGCGGGCTCAAAGGCGACTGCCTGTTGGAATAACGCGGTAGCCCTGGGCAGTTCCCAGCTTTGGCCCCGGGCCACTTGTTGCATCGCGATGTACCAGTCGGGACACTTGCTGGCGAGAGCCGAGGCATCGTCGAGAATGGTCCGGGCTTTGGCGATGCGTTCGCCAAACAGCCTCCCTCCACTATTACTCACGGTATTGGAGAAGCCGTCGCCGCGCGCATCCCAAGCATATCCAACGTAGGCTTCGGCAAGGGCGATCGGGGCGGTGATGGATTGAGGATTTCTCTGTGCCCAACGTTCGATCAGTTCCAGAAGCTGCAGCCAATCTTCTTGGGTAGGATGACCGGGCCTGGGCGATTCGAGACCGATGTAAAGGTTGCGTAGCTTCCAGGCCCCTCCGGAAAATCTGGTTTTGCCGGTGCGGGCGGAGTCGGCGAGGCAATCCAAGTCTTCGAACTTTTCCTGCTTAAGCAGTTGTGCGATTGCGTCACGGTATCCCTCCAAAGCGCGCACATCGGTGCTCGGATCGAACGCGGCGTCGGAAAACGCACACGGCCGGGAAGTGGCTTGTTCCATTGCGCCAGTGGCATTCGCACGAGCGCTGTGGGAGAGCCCGAGCAGAAGCATGGCAATGCTTGAGACACGGATGGCAAGGGCAATGGAGTGGAAGGCAATTTGCGAGCGGTTCAGCAAGAAGGCACGATAAGTCATAATGAAATCCAAAGAGAAAGGCATGACTTTCCTGAAGAGTCGATGGAGAGATGGAGAAGCTTGATGCTACTCACCGGGAAAGGTGAAGTCCACGTTACGTTGGTGAGGCGCGGAAGTTGGAATCCGGGATGAGAACGGCGTTCTCAGACTGCCGCTTACTGCGCAAAGCTATCGATCGCCATAGCGAGATTAGACTGCCTACCGGCATCGCAGTTCTGGGAGAATTGACCGGCACCAAGGATGAGACATGGCATAATTTCTAGTCTTTTAGCTACCGTAAAAAAGCTCGCCAAAACGTACTCTGCTGAAATATGAAAAGAATGATGTCATGCGAAGAATTAAGATCATCCTAGGCATTGGGTTCCGGAATAGCGAACCGCGCAATTCGCATTTGCGCGAACAGCAGAAAATCAGCCAGGAAGAAGCGGCAGAGCGATGCGGGCTTCACCGCACCTACTACAGCTGTCGAGCTGTACTCAACAAGTAGACAACCTCGGTTTGTGGCACTCGACTTGTAGACTGCACTCTCCTAAGGCCAACGGAAACGACCCCAAGGTTGCTCAAGAACTACTGCGACACGCTAAGCTGGCAACCACCATGGACGGATATACTCAGGCACTCTCGCCCGATAAGCGCAGAGCTCACCGTGGAGTGATTCGACTAGTGGTACCACGACAGGTACCACGGAAATTAGTTGCTGCCTTAAGTGATTGAAAATGGTGGACCTGGTCGGGATCGAACCGACGACCTCTTCCATGCCATGGAAGCGCGCTCCCAGCTGCGCCACAGGCCCACGATCGGAAACCCGAAGAATCGGGATCGAGGGAGTGCTGAATCATTTTCGCCCACATCTCTGGGATAGTCAACGCGCGTCGATTGTCATTCCGAACGAGCGTTCTTTGCGGTGCGAGAGGCCAGTTCGCGAAGGCCCACACGTTCTATGGATAATATTCCGATAAGGACAGGAGAAGGTGGCCGACTTCACAACGAAAAGGCTAGTGGCGTTACGCCCAAAACTATCCAGGGGGCGTATCTTTCGCGTAGCCACGACAAGCAAGAACTGGCAGCCGCGGATACTTCGCAAACTGGGGGTCGGTGAAGGAAACTTGGCACTGTACGAAAATCGAACCGCGCGCGGACTTGATCGTCCTTGCGTGCATGCATTCGCCGCAGAGACCCGGATCAGCGCCAGCCTGTCGTTGCCGAGATGGCACCGCCCCGGCGTCGTGCGGAGTCACAAAATCACTTCTGGACCAATCAAGTTCATCGCTGACTATAGCCACTATATACCGTCAACTTTTCTCAGAATCCTTGCCCCACCAACTCTTCGACGGTAAGTGAGCTTTCTGGCCGCTCAGTGGCCATCATCTTTTCCACGTACTTCGCAATGAGATCTGCTTCGAGATTAACCGGATCGCCGGCCTGGAGCGACTTCAGGTTAGTCTTCTCAACAGTGTGGGGAATGATGGCAACGATGCAGCTTGTTCCCTCGAGCCTGGCCACTGTAAGACTGATGCCCTCGATGCAAAGGGAGCCCTTGTAAACGGTGTATTTCTCGACGTCACGAGGCAGCTCGATTTGAAGCCACCAATTTCCCGATTCAGCGATGCGTTCCAGGCCAATAAGCTTGCCAACGCCATCCACGTGGCCTTGCACGATGTGTCCGCCAAAGCGGCCGTTCGCCTTCATGGGCAGTTCGAGATTGACGAGTGCTCCTTCGTGCATGCGTGAAAATGAAGTGCGCGCCCAAGTCTCCGGGGC
>DATNKA010000323.1:0-2418 GCA_035603655.1 Candidatus Acidiferrales bacterium
GATGCACATGCACGGATCCTACTTTCGGGTGGGCAGCACTGGCGATGGGGAAAGCGATCGTGTTTTCCCGCTGGAACAGCAGCGGACAGAGGCAACGCACAGATTTTCAACTGGCGGAACCATGACTATGGATTGGACTCCTCCGCCAGGTCACTGGCTTTTCCACTGTCACTTCGTTCCTCATATATCGCCCCAGACGACGGTTGCGAATGCCTTGGCGGATAAGTTCATCGTGGAACACAACAGCAATCATATGGCGGGAATGGTGTTGGGGATTACTGTACCGGGAAACCGTCCAGCAGTCGCCGCTCACGGCCGAACTCGCAAAATCCGATTGTGGGTGCGCGAGCGCCCCGCCGGCGAAGGTCTTCCTGCGGGATTCGGCTACCAAGTTCAGGAGGGACACCGGCTTTCCCCCGCAACGGTTACAGCTCCCGGGCCGCTCCTGGTACTGGAGCGAGGTCGACCAGTGGAAATCACCATCATGAACCAGTTGCACGAATCAACCACGGTACATTGGCACGGCATGGAACTAGAAAGCTACTACGACGGTGTCGCAGGTTGGGGCGCGCGCGGCAATGAAGTCACACCCGCAATCGAACCGGGTCGTTCTTTTCGCGCTCGATTCACTCCGCCACGCGCGGGGACGTTCATGTATCACACGCATTTGAACGATGAAGTGCAGCTTCCCGCCGGGTTGTACGGTCCGCTTATCGTACTCGAACCGGGGACACCCTTCGATCCTTCGCACGACTGCGTCGTCATGCTCAGCCGAGGCGGCCCTGGTTCGATTGAGGGGCCTATGCTTTTGAATGGCCTCACTGCACCGCCAACTTTGCACTGGCAAATCGGCCAGCGGTACCGTCTGCGACTCATTAATATTGTCGCCTTCGATGGTGGTACTTTTTCACTACGGGGCACGGAAGGACAGCTCCAGTGGCGCGCGATTGCGAAGGATGGAGCCGATCTGCCACCGGAGCAAGCGGTGATGCAAGAGTCGCGACTACTCATATTGCCTGGAGAAATCTACGATTTTGAATATCAGCCTACGGTGGCTGGCATTCTGCACCTCGATGTTTCAAACGGCATCCTGAAGATGAACGTTACGCAGCAAATCGATGTGCAATAGAAGAGACCGAATGCCGGGCAGCACACTCCTAGGGCTACCGAATATTCGTCACTAGTTTTGTTAGCCAGTCAGAGAATCGTGAGGTACCGCATGAGAAGCCTTCTACGTCGGGGTTCTGTTGTGAACACGCTTGCAGTGATGTCGATTGCCGTCTGCCCTCCCCGAGCGCAGTCGGCTAAGTCAGCGCCGGTGGTTGCGCTCTGTGGCCAGCGCGGAGCAGTGCACCGGATGTTTGACACGCTGCTGTCTGGCGGGAGCGCGCCCAATGTGAGCGGCAAGCCTTTGCCCGGAAGGCATTTCTTGCCGGAAGAGATACCGGACGAGACACTGACCGAATTGTGGGCGTTCCTCAATTCGTAACCAGCTCATTAACCGTTCCTGTGGGAAGCCCACGCTGGCCGTGATCTCGTAGTCGGAGTTGATGGGGCGGACTCCGACTGCGCACCAAGAGTACGTGGAGAGCGTTCGAGTGGACTCCCAAGAATTGACCGCCCCCACGAGATCGCACTCGACCGAATTGGTTGGTGCTTCCGAAGGCGCCGCAAGGACGACCGATGAAACTGCCAATTGTGATTTTCGCTGCGATTTTCATGAACGTGTTGAGCTCGCTCAGTTGCGCCGCGGCGACCTGCGAGAGCCTCACGGCCCTCAAGCTGCCAGACACAGCGATAGGTTTGGCACAGACAGTGAATGCTGGCGCGTTCAATCCCCCCTCCTCCTTTCCGGCGCCTGGACCGCGAGGAGGTCTCACCTTCGTTTCAGCGAAGGACCTTCCAGAGTTCTGCAGGGTCGCTGCTGTCACCAGGCCCTCGACGGATTCCGAAATCAAGTTAGAGGTTTGGATGCCCACTGCTCATTGGAACAGCAAGTTTATGGGCGTCGGTAACGGAGGCATGGCTGGCTCGATCAGCTACGCGAGCATGGCCGCAGCCATTTCCCGAGGCTACGCGACCTCCTCGACCGATGCCGGCCATGAAGGTCCGAACAACGACGCAAGCTACGCTCTCGGGCATCGAGAGAAAGTGATCGACTTCGGCTACCGCGCCGTTCACGAAATGACCCTCGTGGCGAAGTTCATCATCGCGGCCTACTACGGACGCGCGCCAGCATTGTCCTATTGGAACGGGTGTTCGACCGGGGGCAGACAAGCTTTAACCGAGGCCCAGAGATTTCCAGCTGACTACAACGGAATTGTCGCCGGAGCGCCCGCCAACTTTCTCACGCACTTACAGGCATCGAGCATCTGGAAGGCTCAGGCGATCCGCAAGAATCCTGGCGGGCTGATTCCA